>DAOWED010000047.1 GCA_030638685.1 Candidatus Heimdallarchaeota archaeon
TTCTTGATGATTCCAGCCTTGATTTGGATAACGATGGTTTAACTAATTTGCAAGAATTCAATCGTGGAACCGACCCTAATAATGCTGATACGGATGGAGATGGCTTTTCAGATGGTGACGAAGTAGATTTTGGTTCTGATCCTTTGGATGCTAGCTCTAATAAAGAAGCTACTTATGATTATTATCGGGAAATAGTCTTAATTGTTATTTCTTCCATAGTTGGTCTACCGTTACTATTTTACTACATAAAGGAATATCTGAGAATTAGGAAAGTAGCAGCGGAACAATCAACCAAACTTCCATTGATTATCCAACAAGTGAGTGACTGGAATTATGAAATAGTAGATATGGACAAAAAAATGGAAATAATAACTACTGAAGTAGAACTGGTAGGCTTTTTGAGCCGATCAAACGAAATAATGCCTGAAATGAAGGAAGTGCAACACTATATTTCTTGTATACAAAAAGCATGGCTTTTGAAACTTCGTCTTAGAAAATCATTCAAAGAACTAACTTCTCTTATGAACGAACTCAAAGCTAATTATGAAGTTTTACTTGAAAAATTGATCATGAGTACGAAAATGCAAGAAATTATCAAAGTCTAGCATTCAAAAACCTGATTGTCATACTGTGCATATTCTGCTCTTTTTTTCCTTATTTTATATTTTTGTTTGAGTAACTTTCAGAAAAATTTATAAACATTTGTAAATTTTTTGTTTATATCCGGATAAAAAGGAATAAAAATTATGCTAATTGAAATATTAACAATAATAGCAAGTATAATCGGTCTAATAACAATACTATTGTTTTATGGTTATTACCATTTTAAAAGAAAATTTTTGAAACAATTGAGAGAGTATCCTAATTATTCACCAACTATTGAAGGTGAAAATAAAATTCAGTTTGAATATTCTCAAATGGATGATGAAAACCTTGAAAGGCTAAGAAATGAGTTTAAGCTAGATGATATTGTTAATAATGGATCCGAAGTAGAAAAGATAATTCGATTAATGAAGTGGACACACAATTTAACTACACATTCACGCAATCCAACCCGTCCAAAGGAAATATCTTCTCTAGGCATTCTAAAGGAAGTACAGGAGGAAGGAAAAGAAATAAACTGTTGGATGTATTCAACCGTTTTAAATGACGTTTATTTATCAATGGGTTTTAAGTCACGAATGGTACACTTGAATTCTCCTAAGAAACTACCTGGGGAGAGTCACTTTGCAAATAGTGTGTATTCACAAAAATTGAATAAATGGTTATATATGGATGCAGATTTCGGTGCCTATTTAACAGAAAAGGATGGTACAATATTAAGTCCGATGGAAATACGGGAAAAACTGGTAAATAATGAAAAAATTTACTTAAATAAAGGATCGGGACCAAATACGAAGAGATTAAGCCGATTAGCGAGGTTTCTTGGACGAAAAACTTATTTGACTTATCTTTCAAAGAATTTCTTCAGAATTTCTTGCCCAATAAGTTCAGAGTTTGGATACGAATCTAATCCTAGTGGGCGGATATACGTTGAATTAGTTCCAAAAGGTTATTGCGATGAGAAATTAACAAAACCTCATGTTACTGAAAGAAATAACACGATAATTTATACTACAGATACAGACATATTTTGGCACGAATAGAACTCTTCTTCACCTCTAAAACTTAATATTTAGATTTTGTATGAATAACTGATACATGATTGTTTCAACTGCTTAGATTGATTCTGTAATCTTAAAAAAATAAATTTCAGTAAAGAACTTTGGAAGGGAGAAAGCGATTTTTAATACTTAAGGCTCTTCATAAATGGCTCAAAACTAGCAAAATCAGCGTGATGAACTATAATAGATTCAACAGTTCTTTTACCTAAGTCTCCTTCTTTAGAATGAGTAGCTATCATGTGACCTACTTCATCAGGAAGATCAAATCTCATTGAAATACCCACTCCGGTAAAAGGATGTCTTAGTAATTTACCAGTTTTACCAACTATAGCCTTACCATTTTCATCTAAAACATATTCTACAAGCTTGCCGATGTCGATCATTATTGCTCCAGCAATAAGTAGATCCATATCAATTGGCAATCGATCTCCGTAGAACTTAGTCATAGCTTTAGCTGAGTCAACAGCTATATGCACAACTGACCTTTTATGTTCCATAAATGTGACTGTGGTTTCGCATAAAAGAGTAAAAGGTATAGTCAAAAGATCCTCAACTGTAAGAACACTGTTCTCAAGAGCATATTCCCATGCTAGGTAGACTTTTTCTTTGAGATCGTCATTTTTGATCCATTCAATCTCAGGCCAAATTTCCATTACTTTGTTTCTCATCATAACACCTTATGTAAGAATACCATACGGTTAATCTGCTTCTAAATATACTTTTTGATAAATAACTAACTTAATTCTTACTCTTTGGCGATTTCCGTGCTTTTTTTCAGTAAGTTTATGTGTGTTTGTAGAGTTATTATCTAACATGATACATGTGGTAGATGGCTTCGTTTCGGTTAACGGTCAAGAAATCTATTATCGTGATTACCCTCGAGAAGATACTGAAACAATCATTTTCCTACACTACGGTTCTGGAAACCTTTCCATGTGGAATGCAATGCTTCCTAACTTTCTCGATAATTTTAGAGTAATAACCTGTGATTTGAGAGGCCACGGTCATTCATCAAAGCCTGTACGAGGTTATCATATTGATGATTTGGCAGATGACATTAGCATTTTAATAGACCGATTGAGTGTAGTTAAAGCCTATATTGTAGGTAGCTCTTTAGGGATGGATACTGCAGTAAGTTTAGCTGCTCGATATCCTGAGAAAGTATTGGCAATAATGGGTGAAGGGGGATTTGCTAATGAGTTTGGTCCATACGGAAAAACAAACGACCCTCAAGCGTTTGAGGAATTCAAAAGAAAATTTAGAGAAAGAAGGGCTAGCCATATCCCCCCGGTTTATTCGTCAATAGAAACAAGAATTGAGGCAACTAGACTCTTTTACCAGCAAAACGATTGGGAATTTAATGATGCTGTAGTGGAATCAATTAAGTACAGCACTACTGAATTAACTGAAGGCAAATTTGTTGACACTTTTGCTAATCACGCCATGGATGAGATCATAGAGGTTTATTTCGAGTTAAAGATGGAGAATTATCATCAAAAAATTAAGTGCCCTGTTGCTTTCTTCCCAGATACTGAAGATATGCAAAATCCAAATGTAAAAAATTCAGTAGTTGAATTTCAAAAGATGTTACCTTATAGTAAGGTAATAGTAATAAATGGATCAATGCATCCGATGGCTTCATTTGCTAAACCTGAATTCTTTTCCCAAGAAATATTGAAATTTATAGAAGAAACGAAACACATCATCAAAAAATAAGCTAAATGAATGAAGAATACGAATGGAACTTGAAAGTTAATTTGGTTTAATTCTTGAGAAAAATTCCCTCATTCCTTCCGGAAGTTGATCTTTGCTTGGTAACGAGCCTTTCCAAACAATTTCTGACATCTCGTCCAAGTAGAGCTCTTCCAGATTACTTTTAATAAGGTACGAGATATCAATTTCTTTTATCTGATTGTCATCTAGAGCTAATTTTGTAAGGTTCTCAAGTGAAGAAAGTGGACTAAGATCAATTTCTGTCAATTTATTTTCATGGAGCCAGAGGTCCTTGATATTGTCGCACATTGAAAGAGGTTCTAAATCAACATTGGCAATTTCATTTATACCTAACCCTAAAATTTCAAGGCCTTTGCTCATTTTTAGTGGTGTTAATGAGATTTTCTTTAATCTATTTGTTCCTAATCGAACTTCAGATAGAACTAAACATTTTGAGAGGGGTATTAAATCAATTTCTTCTAATTGATTATTTGACAAATCAAGTCTTGAAAGATTATCACAAGAAGCTAA
Organism: Candidatus Heimdallarchaeota archaeon; assembly: GCA_030638685.1. Lineage (GTDB taxonomy): Archaea > Asgardarchaeota > Heimdallarchaeia > Heimdallarchaeales > DAOWED01 > DAOWED01. Next base: position 3,909 of record DAOWED010000047.1, read on the forward strand.
TTGTTTTAGGTCTATTTCTTTGAGTTGATTGAATGATAGAATAAGGACAGTTAGTTTTTTGCAGGCAGCAAAATAAGAGAGGTCAATTTTAACCAACAAGTTATTTTTCAAATTCAGTTCCTCAAGATTCCAGCAGCTTCCAAGGGGGGAAAGATCTATTTCTTTGATCTTATTATTAAAAAGAGTTAATTTCTTAAAACTGATACAACTGCTTAAACTGCTTAAGTCCAGTTGTTCAAGTTGATTATTTTCAAGGAAGATTTCTTCAAAATTATTGAGATGGTTTAGTGGTGTCAAGTCAAGTTCTTTTAAATTATTGAGTGAAAGAGAAAGACTCTGCAAAAAACGGCTTTTAGCGAGTGGAGCGAGGTTAATAGAACTCAGTTTATTAGAATCCAGTCTAATTGATCTTAGCTCTGTACTTTCGCTTAATGGCTGTAAATCAATCTCAGTTAATTCATTCCCTCTGATAAAATTACCTAATGATAGGTTTCGAAGAACGGAACATGTCTTTAATGGTGTTAAATCTATCTTTTTCAGTTTGTTTCCTTCAAGTTTTAAAGTACCAAACTCTTTAAGATCGCTTAAAGCTGAAAGATTGAGCTCTTTAAAGCTATTGTCTGAAAGATCAAGTTCTATTAGACGAGAACAAGATTTTAAGGGAGAAATGTCGATTTTTGAAAGAGTTGCATTTGAGAATGCACCTATTGAGAGTGACTTAAGGTTAACAAATGATTTAACCGCAGAAAGATCAAGAGAAACTAGTCCTCCAGATGAAATTCTAACAGAAGTAGCTTCTTCATGCCAACTTCCTTCCCAAGTGCTTCCATCTTCTTTTATTCCAGTGAGAATCACTGAGCTCATGTCAGAACTGGGGTAATTCATAGTTAAAAAGCTATCCACTGTTCTTGAAAAGAATTGATTTTAATCCAAACGGCTTCTTTCACCTTTCAAGTATCATTTTTTGATTTTTTGCTCTTAATGGGAAAAAAGTTATTTATTACCAAACCTATTTTGGATTAACTGGTCTATTCGTGATTTTTATGTTTCCTTCCATCAATAAATTAAGATTTTTTACTTTTGTATTCCTTTTTTCATTCATTTTAAGTGGTCAATTGATCTTTTCATCTTTTCATCTCAATGCTAGTCCTTTAGATGACGATTTAAATGATATTGATGAAAAACAAGGAAATCAAGTAAATATTAATACTCTTCCAGAAATGACTAGTTTGCTGGATTATACTACAAATGATTACTCACTTTCAAGCGATGATAATGATACACTTAACAGGATTACTTTTTCTACTGATATTCATCCTGAATTAATCGATTCTCAAAATTCAGATCCTTCAGGAAGTGTATCTTCTTTGCTTCTTATTGACTTGAATAACGATGAGGTTAATGATATTATTGCTATTTCTTCTGAAAGGATAGTTTACTTTATTGATGGTATCACTGGTTTAACTCTTTATACTAACACCAATTTAAGTTCATACACTCAAGGAATCATTACTGATGTTGTTTTGGGAAATTTTGATGGAGACATTGTCCCAGATGTGGCTATTTCAATTGCTCATCAGACAAGTACGGTTGATTATGGAGGACAAATCTTCATAATTGATGGTTCAACTGGGGAATTAATTACAATACTAGATCAGCACGGATATATTACCGATCTGGTAGTGGAGGAATTAACAGGCGATTCGACAGACGATTTAGTTGCTGGAGTAATTAGATATGATGCAGTTACACATATTAGTTGGGTAGCTAATGTCTCATTTATTAATGGGGCGACCGGTTCTGAATTTCTTAACTTTGATAATAAGGATGATGGATTTATACTAGGCTCTGACCCTCTCTACCTTTCTGTAGCTGATTTTGATATCGATTTTGCATTAGATGTTGTTTTAGGAGTGGGAACAGCCATTTATTTCATAGATGGATCAACTGGTCTTAATTTGTATAATAATACTTCCCCTCTTGAAAGCATCTCCGGAATTAAAGTAATAGATATTGATGGAGATCCTTTCCCCGATGCGGTGGTTTCTTCTGGTTCAAACTTATACTTCATTGATGGATCAGATGGACTCACATTTTTTAATAATACTGACGCTACAACTGATATTTCAAGTATGACGCTTTCAGATTTTAATGATGATCTTCAAGAAGACATAATCACTTCTGCGGGATCTAACCTTTTCTTTGTAGAAGGTTCAACCGGTGTTACACATTTTAATAATACAGAGCCTACAGATGTAATCACAAGTGTTGTAGTAACTGATTTTAACCTTGATCTGCAACCAGATGTTCTTGCAGGAACAACCTCTAGCACTTTTTATGTAATAAACGGCACAGATGGTGTTACAGATCTAACTTATACCGGTCTTGGTGCTGGAGTTAATTCTTTAGTAGTTACTGACCTTAACAATGATACTATAATAGATGTTATTTCTGGCTCCCAAGATGGAAATGTCTACTTTAAAACGCTTGACTTAATTTCACCAATTCTATCATATACCACTCTTCCGGAATTGCCTGCGGTAGGAGAAACTCTAGAGTTTATAGTGTATTTCAGTGAACCTAACCTTGATTTTATTTCGATTATTTATCTTGATGCAGTAGATGCTGAACAAGTAGTTTTACCTACCTTCGTAACCTCTTCTTATGCAAAATTCACTATTGTTCCACCAGCTGAACTAAGCACCCTTAAGTACTGGTTCTATGCAAACGATACTTGGTATAATGACCTTTATCAGGGCTCAGAAGCAGATCCTTATGAGCTTCAAATTTATTTCCCTAATACTTTAGAAAATACCGATCCTATCACTTATGTTAGTTCCATTGCAGTGGCTGATTTCAATAATGATACCGTGTCAGATGTGGTCGCTTCATCCGGACTTACATTGCATTTCATTGATGGTAGTACTGGCTCTTCTATGTTTCTTAATAATGATCCTTTAGCTTCAATCACTCAACTAGAGATTGGCTATTTTAATAGTGACGAAACACCTGATGTGGCATGTCTTTACGGTTCAGCTGTACTTCTAGTAAATGGTCAAACAGGTGTTAATATTACTTCAGCAACAAACTTCACAGGCGTAGCATGCTCTATATTAGTAGAAGATTTTGACGGTGATGGATTTGATGATATAGCCATAAACCATTTCTGGCCTGTAGACGCAACCCACGCTTCCCAAGTTTCTTTCTTTAATGGTGGAACTGGGCAAGTAATGCATCGTACAGCTGAAATAGAGGGTCTCATTCAATCAATTAAGTTGGGTGATTTTGATACAGCTGCTTCAGTTAGTGATTTTATACCAAATGATATTTCAATAATTGCAAATAATGGAACCATTTCAACACTTTATCTGGTAGAAGGACCTAGTGGAGATTACCTCAATTCACTTGTTCTTGAGTTTACAGCAAATTCTCTTGGTGTTTCTGATTTCAACGATGATGAAACTGATGATGTTGTTGTAGGATCGACTAATTCAAACATTACCATTTTTAACGGAATCAATTTAGCAATAATGCATGAAAACGATTATTATTTCGGGTCTATTCTGTTAATTGAACTCACAGATATTGATCAAGATGGAATAGAGGATATTGTTTCTGCTTCAGAGCAAGGACGAATTATCTTGATATCAGGTAAGACTGGTCAAACCATTTATGAAATTATTTCTCTTTCCGCTTATGATTTTTCAAATATCAAGATTGTATTAGGTGATTTAACAAAGGATGGGGTTCCCGATCTAGTAGTTTACAGTAAAGATTGGGATACTATATTCGTGTTTAATGGGGCAACAGGCAAAATTAAGGATGAAATATTTGATGCAGATCCCATTTCCAGTACAATTATCTTAGCTGATTTTGACCAAAATGGTGTTTCAGATATAGTATATGGAACTCAAGGCGGAACAGTAAAAGCAATCCAGAGTTTATCAGTTTTTACAAGCCTATTTCCGATCTTGAAATCATCAAGCGTAATTTCTCAAGGGGAAGAAGTTAACATTAAGTTTGATATTACTAATATTTTCAATGATATGGTAATTAATGCAGAAGTGCATCTTGTGGCTCAAAAAGCAGGCTCTGATTTATCAGTATCGTTCTTTGGGCAAGGGTTAGGGAACGGCTCTTACATTTTCACCTTTAGAACGGGAGATTGGCCAATAGGTAATTGGTTCATCTTTCCAATTGTAAACCGTGAACCGTATGATAATATCGATTTAAGCGATTATATAGATATTAATGGTATTTATCAAACCCCCTTCCATATCCAAGTAATAGGTATATGTGATCCAGTTTTTACACTTTCAAGTGAAGGGTCACAGTTTAACGTAAAAACCGGAGTATTAGATGAAGTTACCGAAGGAAATGATATTATTATAGAAATAGAAGTTCTAGATCGTTATTATCATGGTTTAACGGAAGAAGAGGTGGATGTAACCATTAGATTTGGTGGGCAAAATTATTCCGGTGTATTTGTAGAGGATGGAAAAATACTCATGAATATTAGCTCTGAAGATTTTAATCACGGATCCTACGACTTGGAAGTGACAATTACTGGAGAGTTCGTTATTACAACGATACATATGTTGACTATTAACATAATCCCTCAGTTCCCAGAATTGGATTATTCATTTGAGTTCTTACTTTATATTGCAACACTATCATTTGTTCTTTTCTTCATGTTAATAACTGGAGGAAAATCACTCTATAACTCGATAGAAGATGGACAAAAGAAAACTAAGAAGAAATTATCAAGATCATTTTTCATGGTAACAATGGTCTTAGGGTTAACCTTAGGAGCAAGTACTGCACTAGTTTTTCTAGCACCCGTTTGGGGATTTTTAACTACTTTTGCAGCCTTTGGAGTATTTTTAGTACTGTTCTTTTTCTGGTTCTTTGATTTGTTATACTCTCATTTAATAGAGGTAAAGTTCGAATTCAATAAGAAATGGATTTTGATTATAGTATATGTAATACTAACCTTTGTGATGATAAACTTTAACTTAATAATAGCAAGCCAGATAGAATGGTTTGATTATTACATAAGTCTAGAATATGCAGATCTAAGTTACTTTACTATTATTATTCCTAATGTTTTCAGTGTACCTAAAATTTATTGGGATCTTGGAGTTGTAGGTTTTTCATCAGGTTTCTTGGTAGTTGTGCTATCAGCTCTTTATGAAACTTATTCAGATGTTAAAAGACTGGAAAAGAAGAAAGAAGAAATAAAGAAAGAGACATATGAAAAACAGATGAGAGAGCTAAGAAAAGCAATTGCAATAGAAGCAAGATCAACCTTTAGAGTATTGGCAAGAAATTTCGTGCTTTGGTATGGACTAATAGCTTTTACTTTTATTTCAGCATTTGAAATATACGAGTACATGCCTATCTTTGCGGCAGTAGTTATACCAGCACTGTTACTATCGCTTCTGATAATCTTTAGAGGATTAATCTTTGGGATAATGTTTTCATTATCATTCAAGATGCTGAAACAAGCATTACCATTCATACTACTAATAGTAACAGCTTTAGGGCTGTTATTTACTCTATTTTATTTCAGTGACGATTTAGTAACTCTAGTAAGTGAATGGCAATTCTAAGAGTAAAGAAACTAGATTATCTTGGAGCTAGTTTAATAACTGGTCTCCTCCTTCCATTAGTTATGAGATATTCTACTCCTTCTAATCTTCAATTACAAATAGCTCAAGAAAAGCAACAGCTAATTTCAGAGCTAATGGAAAAGAATAATTTTGCAAGCTGGATTATTTTCGTGAGAGAAACATCAGTTAATCCGGACCCAATCTTGGAACTTGTGGCTGCTGGGGATATTGTCTGGGAGTCAGCCTTTATCTTCCTAAAAACAAAAGAAGGAGTACATAAAACAGCTCTTGTCGGGAACTACGATGCTGAAGCAGAGAAGAAAAAAGGACTTTGGGATGAAGTAATAGGTTATAAGGAAGGAATCTCAGAACCTTTACTTGAGATTATTGAAAAAGCCAACCCTGAAACAATAGCTATCAATTATTCTCTAGATGATGTTATCGCTGATGGAATTAGTCATGGAATGTTTCTCAAATTAAGCAATATTCTTTCACAATATGTAGAAAGATTTGTCAGTGCAGCACCTATGATTAGGTCCTTAAGAGGGATTAAAACTCCTACAGAAGTAGAATTGATCACAAAAGCATGCGAATTGACAGAAGAAATAAATACTCGAGTAACTCAGATGTTAAGTTTAGGGATGACAGAGCTGGAAATACAAGAACTCTATTATGAAGAAATGAATAAGGAAGGAGTTAAAGAAGCATGGCAAAGAGTATCATGTCCTTCAGTAAACGCCGGTCCAGAAAAAGAACTGGGTCATTTAGGTCCTTCAGAATTAAAGATAAAGAAAGGGCATACACTTCATAATGATTTCGGAGTAAAATTAAATGGCTATTGCAGTGATATACAAAGAATGTGGTTCTTTGGTAAAGAAGAAGAAGTACCAGAAGAGTTAATGCACGCTTACGAAACGGTCCATGAAGCAATAACAAAAGCAGCAGAGTATATTAAACCAGGTTTAACAGGTTATTCAGTTGACAAAATAGCTCGAGACCATGTGATAATTAGAGGATATGAGGAGTATGGACATGCACTTGGGCATCAATTGGGTACAGAAGCTCATGACGGAGGAGTACTTTTAGGACCATTATGGGAAAGGTATGGAGATATTCCGAAGGGAGAAATAGAGGAAGGAAATGTCTTTACTTTAGAATTGCATGTAAATACTAAAAACTATGGTACAGTCTCATTAGAAGAAAATGTGGTGATAACTAAAGAAGGATGTAGATTTCTTGTACCAAGGCAAGAAAAGTTCATCTTTGTAACGATTTGAAATAGTTAATGATAATATGAAGGCAGAAAAATGAAATTAAAAGAACAAATAAACAATAAACTTTCTATGGGCTTATTACCCACTCCAATAGACCTCATGTCTCGTTTAAGTGAATATTATGGTTCAAATATCTTCTTCAAAAGAGATGATCAGACTGGTTCTAGCTTATCTGGGAATAAGATCAGAAAACTGGACTATTTACTCTATGAAGCAGAAAAAAAAGGAGCTGATTCAATAATTACTTGTGGTGCATTACAGTCAAATCACTCGAGAGCAACTGCTATTGCAGCAAGAAGAAGAGGTTTTGAACCACACCTTATCCTAAAAGGAGAAATGCCAAGTATATTTGATGGAAATCTTCTACTTGATAAATTACTAGATTCAAAGATCCACATACTTTCTCCAGAGGAAGAAACAACTTATGATCAAAAAATGGAAGAAGTAGCTGAACAGCTGCGAAAAGAAGGAAAGAAACCTTACATTATTCCATTAGGTGGATCAAATGAGTTAGGCTACATGGGCTATTATAGGGCAGGAGTAGAGATTCAAGAACAAGAAAAGGAGATGGGGATAGTTTATGATTACATCTTCTGTGCAGTTGGTTCCGGAGGTACCCTTGGAGGATTATATCTAGCTAAACTTGCCAATGACTGGGACAGAAGAATTATTGGAGTCAATGTTGTTGACACAGCTGAAAAATTCCAAGAAGAAATAAAAGAAGTTCTGGATCAGTTAATAGAGTTTTATGAGTTAGAAGTAAGCATTTCCCAAGAAGAGATTGAATTTCAAGATGGTTTTGTAGGCCCCGGCTACGGGATAGCCTCTCCTGAAGTAATTGATCTGATTAAAATGGTAGCACAAAAGGAAGGTATCTTTCTAGATCCAGTTTATACCGGTAAAGCCTTCTGGGCAATGGATCACTTACTAAAAAGTGGAAAAATAGCTAAGGGATCAAATGTCTTATTCATGCATACAGGTGGAATTTATAGCCTTTTCCCGCATAAAGAGCTTTTTTCCGACTGAATGAAGTAGTTTTCAAACATCTCAATAATTTGAGTAAAAACTATTTAAGAACTGTTTCTAGCCGAGTTGAGTAATTGAGAGCTCCAATTGTTCGAGCGAGCTCTGAAAATAATTCCTCCACTGTGGCTTGTAGCAGCTCCTTCTCTTTGGCATCTATAATCTCTACAAGCTTTTCCACAGCTGCATCTTTACCTTGATCTCTCATTTCTGTTATTACTTCATGCAATATCATGAATTTAATGGCCGGTCGTTCTATCCACGAGGTTACCAGATAATAATCCTCACTGGTAAATAATACAACTGGCACTCTTTCATCATCGTTTGGCATGTAGAGAGAGTATAATTCTGGGCATTCATCCCTATCTATTATCTGGAGTCGGATTGATCTGTTAAGTTTGGCGAATTTTTCTAGAATAGCTACTGCTAATATACATTCCGGGCACCATTCTTTAGAGAAAATGATAATGTTTAATGGAATACTTGGAAGTTTTAAGAAATCTAGCATCTTATCAGAAAGTTGGTAATTATTAACTGTTTCAACGCCTTTCTCCCAATTTAACTTGCGCTCCTCGCTAATTTCAGAGAGGTAGTCATCGAAAGTTATTGCTTTAGACTTTACTAGTTCTGGATTTATCTGTACCATATTTTTCAAACTTCTTATTTTTACAAATACTTATGAATGTTTTCTCTTTTAGCCAAAAAAAGTGATTTTGTTAGTATAAATTGCTATTCATTGCTGGATTGTTTTATATATTCGATCGTCCTCTGTTCACATACTCAAGCTAACGATCTTCTCAAATTTAAATTTTTAAGTGTTTTTTATGCCTCACAAACTATTTACTTTATTATTTACTTTACTACTCATTTCAACATTTAATGTTTCTACTTCTGGTGAAACTAATGTTTCTAATCAAGTTACTTTCAGCTTATTTACTTCAGAACCTGTTGAAATACTTAATGACACGGCTCTTGCAAGTTATTCTACTTTTGGCTCAGGCACTCCTTTAGATCCTTATATCTTAGAGGGTTTCAATATTTCAACTACTGCTGAGGTAGGTTTAACTATTAAAGGAACAACCAAGCACTTCGTTCTTCAGAATAGTTGGATTACTACAGGTGGTTTTATTGGATATCAAGTTTTTGATGCGATAATCCTTGACGAAATAGCTAGTGGCACAGCAATTATACGTAATAACACATGCTATAATGCTAGATCTGGTATTCATGTCCGTGCAACAGACAATATTACTCTGGTAGGAAACAAATGTTACGACAATTACGATAGTGGTATATACAGCTACTCAGCAACTAATGTTTCAATGATAGATAATATTCTTCACCATAACTGGAAAGCCCTTTACATAAGTCAATCAGATGATGCGTTTATTCTAAACAATAATCTGTTCAATAATACTTATGGACTAGAACTTGATCACTCTCATTTTTCAAAGATACTCAACAATACTTGTGTTGATAATCTTTTAGAAGGATTTGATATCTCAAGTTCTCTTAACACTGAGGTTTATGGTAATTATCTGAGAAATGAAGATGATATAAATATCCAATATTCCGATAATTCAGCCATTTATTCCAACACTTTAGAAGGAACTATCACAGGGCTCTTTATTTCAGATGCCACCATTAGCGTTTTTAACAATAGTTTTTCAAATCATGAACTATTTTCAATCGGTTTGGAAACAGCAGTTAACTCAGTGATTAAAAATAACACTATGACTCGTGGAATAACTATTTCAGATGATAGTTTAAATGTTGATTATCATTATATCATTACTAATAACACCGTTAATGACCTCCCAATTGGTTATTTTGAGAATGAAACAGATCTTACTATAGAGGGTGATTATGCTCAAATTATAGTTGTCAGGAGTACCAATATAACTGTGAGAAATGGCAATTATACTGATGTTTCAAACGGGATAAGTTTCTATTATTCAAATAATAGTTTTATAGTAAATAATCATTGCAATAATAGTTTCATAGGGATTAGTGTCTTGAGTTCTAATAATATGACTATTACCGACAACGTTTGTGCCAATAATTATGGAGGAATAATCATCTTTTATTCACATAATAATACAATACACAATAATCTCATTATAGATGGTACTGCTGGGTTAATGATTTTCAACCTTGTAGAAACTCAAGAAACAAAAATAAGCAATAATACTCTTGTAGGAAATGGGATAAGGCTACTAGATTTTACTTCTCACTATGAAAACTTCTTATTTGAAAATAATACAGTTAATGGCCTCCCTTATGGCTATTTCATTAATGCAACTGATGAAGTAATCGATGAAAAGTATGGACAAATGTTCTTTGACGATGCTTACAATATAACAATCAAGAACCAAGACTTCAGAAAACAAGCGATTGCTATATCTATGATGATTGGAGAATTAATTGAAATTGTAAATTGTACATTTAGCGATATTTCAATACAGGCAATATTCCCTTTCAGTATCAACCAATTATCTCTTTGGAATAATACTTTCGAAAGAAATGGAATCTGTTTCTCAACCCTTAGTTCGGCTGGTTTAATTATTGATAACAATATTTTTCACCAAAATGATGTTGCAATTGATGCATGGGCAGCATCAAGTACTATTACAAATAATCAATTTATCGAAAACTCAATGGCTGTTGAGCTAAGTTATTCACATTATAGTCTGATTGCAAATAATGTTTTTATCAATAACAATCATGGAGTTATGGTAGAGGATTCGAATAATGTAACGATTGAGAATAATGAATTTGCTCATAACAAGCTTGGAATATCTAGTTATTCAGCAAGATATTTACAAGTAAGCAATAACTTTTTCTTCGACAATGATGAAGGAGTAGTGTTTGAGCAATCAGATTACAGTTTAATTAGTGATAATAGCTTTAATTCAAGCAGAAGAGTCTCAATAAGTTTAATAAGCCAGGCTAACTATATAACGATAGAATCAAATGAAATTATCTGTTCAGGTAATTATTCGATTTTCATTAGCCAATACTGCTCAGATAATAGTATTTATGATAATATTTTTATAGATAATAATCTGGATGGTAGTTCTCAAGCATGTGACAATGGGGCATCAAATCTATGGTATAATGATGTGACATTAACAGGCAATTATTGGAGTGATTATTCCGGAACAGGAGGGTATCTAATAGATGGAACGGCAAATGCTGTTGATCTTTATCCATATGCAGATACAACATTAATGGAATTACCCCGAAATGCAACAGTATACTTTGCTTTTGCTGGATTGATGGTTATTGTTATGAGCAGAAAGAAAAAGTAAAAATCAATTCTAATCATTAAAAACTCTCTCTAGAATCTCCTCCACAAGAGAGGTTATATTTTATGTATTCCTCTCTATCTTTTACTTTATTATGTTTTACAAATAATATTACTGAATTATTTTATTAAGTTAAACCAAAAAGAAAAA
>DAOWED010000188.1 GCA_030638685.1 Candidatus Heimdallarchaeota archaeon
AATAGATCTACCATTTCTTCTTGAGGTACTTTTAGTGGCCCTCTAAAAGAGATCATTGAATTTCCAAGTATATCAAATTTATCTAACGCCCAGTGTGGGCCTATAGCTGTTCCATCATAGGTTATTTGCTCTGAATCAACCAGGTTCAAAAAGTGATAATTGTCTATTTTCTTTGGATGAACTTTCATGCCCCGTTTTCCTCCATTTCTTTACTCAATCTTCCCAGAGTTATCCCTTGTTCTGCATATGCATCATAACTATGAATTGATTCAAAGTTTGTTTGTGATACCCATATCTGTGTTTCTGGCGGGAGTTCTGTTTTATATTTTTTATAGAAAAGCACCAAAATTCGGCGTATCACATCTTCAACAAATCTAGGTGATTCATGTGCTTTAATGACTACATATTGTTCATCTGGACGTTTTAGCAAATCATAAATTTCTCCAGACATGCTGCTTTCCAAGATTTTAACCAAATCATTTGCCTCAATAGATGGATGATCAAATGGTAGTGTAATGCTAAGATAACTTTCTGATCTCTGGTTATGAGAAGCTAGTGGTACTACTTCTAGGATTTCATTTATCTGTTCTGAAGTATATCCCAATTCATGTAATTTTTCTTCACCATAATCTCGAGTTAATTCTACTGAGCAAGGACAGACCGTTATTCCTGTTGCCTTTATTCCTATAGTCTTCCATGTGTCGATTGAACCATCGCTTTTTCTAACAGATCTTGCTCTTGCTTTAAGCATGTAATGGGCTGATATTTCTTTATTTGATTGAGGAGTGGTCTTCTTCAGGAAATAGTCCGCTACTAGTTTGACACATGCTTCTGTTGCCGTTGGTTGTCTTTGTAACAAATCTTGAGCTATTAATCCGCACATTATTTCAGTATCTGAGGTATCTGTTTCTACTGCTCTGTCAATGACCGCATTTAAAGCTTCTAAGTTCCTTGACATATGTATTCCTTTTTGTGAGGCTGGTAAATCTACATAAACCTCAAACCTTGCAGATAAATGAGTGGGTACATCTTCTCTTTCTCTTGTAACTGATTTTTTCAAACCCCGTATACCAACTCTGTTGATATATAATGGAATTTCTGCATCTTGAGCTTGTATATCTGATAATATTTTAGATAATGATTTTCCCATATCTACACCTTTTCTGAAGATTTACTGAATAATCTTTATTGGTCTACAAATACCCAACCATTTTATGAACTTGGTATGATAAAGCTACTATCCCCATTGTTCTTTCTGCCAGTGCTTCTGTAAATAGAGTTAATGTTTCCCAATCTGGTCGCTTAATATTATCGTTTGGAGGAGAAACTGGTTGAACTATTACCGGTACATCTAGATTTGCCATGTGATCTGCAATAATAATTATGTCTTCTAATTCTGTTTTACTTGTCACAACTATTTTGGCATATACCTTAGTTCCTGCAATTAATAATTGCTTTATGCTTTCTATTTCTAATTCTAATAATAGTCTCCAATCAAACGCTGCCTTCGAGTCTTTTGTTTTTAAATCAATACAAGCATAATCGATATTTTTAGCAAAGCGAGGTAATACATCTGGTCTTGCTCCGTTTGATTCTAAATAGGTCTTATAGCCTTCCGATTTTAGAAGAGCCAAAAGATCCAAACAAAAATCATCTTGGCTAAGGGGTTCTCCACCTGTAATGCTTATTGAGTGTAGGTCAGGCGTTGAAAGACGAGAAATATGACCTAATACATCTTCAGGTGTCATTGGATTTTTTATCAGGAAGAATTTACCATTGCCAGGGCCCTCTTCTATTCGTGCATGTTCCGGATCAAAGATTTGAGCATCTTTTGTATCACACCATACACATTGAGTTCCCCCTAGTTCCTTTGCTGCAATATTGCATCCTGCCATCCTTACAAATATTTGTCTGAGACCGTAAGCTGATCCCGCTACTGATGCCCCCTCTCCTTGAAATGACGAAAAAATTTCGTAAATGTAACCGCTCATTGTATTCTTATTATACTAAACTTTGTTTAAATATAACGATTTATGTTAATATTTCACCAAGAAAAAATATTAATTTGTTAATCTTCTTTGGCGCTTTATTTTAATAAAAAAGCAGTAATCGGAAAACAATAGAAAAGGAGCTTTAAGTGATAACTCAGTTCATTCAAAATAACTCATTTTTGCAAAAGAAGAAAAGGATGGCTCTTACGAAAATCAAGAAAGTAGCCAATGGGAAGTGATTTGGAAGCGTAGGAATAAATTGAATGAGAAAAAGATCAATTTCCTTTACAATATACTTTAAAACTTCTTTTAGATTATTTTACAATAACAATCATTTGTAGGAAAATAATCGAGGTTAATTTATATGACAAATACAATGTATAAAGTTACTCCAGAAGGAGAGTATAAAGAGCTAAAATATGTTGCAACTAATTTAACAAGTGACGCAGCCATCCTCATCCTTGATGAAGACACAATGAAAATATGGGTGTTTAAAGGAGAAAATGTGCCAGCCATGATTAAATATAAAGCAGGAATGGCAAGTTCCACCCTCAATGCAAAAAATGGTCTTAAGTACAGAATAACTCACGTAGAGATCGCAGAATATGAAAAGAAAGCTCTTCAATTGTTCAGTGATTACGTAAAAGTAGAAGAAGTGGCCATACCAGGTAGAGGAGAAGTTGATACACTCGAAAGACTTTCTAACGAAACAATTTCAAGATTAGGTGCTGTTCCTCGATTAGACGAAAAATATTCAGAAGACGATAAAAGTGGAAAGGCAGTTCCTATCACTAAAACCGAGCCTACAAAAACTACAATCCCTAAAACTGTTAAAAAGAAAAAGGTAGCTAAACCAGCAGCCGAGGTTAAGACGGACTTTGGAGTAGAAGTAGCCAGACCACCCATCCCTGATTCAGATAAAGACACATTGACTGATTCTGTCCTTGAAGTGGTTGCTGCACAAATTTTGCACGATGGTCAGCTTGATCGAATTCAGCAAGAAGCTCTTCCTGCTAGAGCTGAACTAAAGAAACAACTGATAAAACAAGTCGATGCCATTCTTGACGATTTATACTCGTAAAAAATATTTGGTCTCTTTTTCCTCTCCTTTTTTTACTTGAAATCTAACGCCTTTTCTCACAAGAAAGGTTAAATTTTTTTCAGAGAGTCTCATTTGATGCTAATACTGAAATATCAACTCGTTTCTCAGGAAGTGAAGAAATGGTCCACTTAGGTAGTTCTAAAGAGACAAGTTGAGCTAGTTTTCGGGTTAATATATTGGTAATACAAGAAAGAGAAACAAATAGTAAAGAGGTACCTGTCTCAAAACAAGTCATTGTTAGTGTTTCATTCATAACAGTTGACACTAAAACATTTATTTTGTTTGTTCTAATTATTTTTCTCAGTTCATCATTTGTTAAATAATCATCAGGTTGCATGGGAGTATGGAATAAAACGGTTTGTTTTTCATTGGGTGAATCTCTTGATTTTCCAATGATAAGAGGGCTTATTTTTGATAATGAAGAGAGAAAGTCGGCATAAATGTGTGGAAATAGTCCAACTAGTCCCACCCGTTTCCCGTTTGAAGTAGAAACTACTGAAGATTCTTCTGAGCCAAGGAATTGAGCAAACAATTTTAGTCCTCCTTGAAAATCCAGCAACCACGAGGGATCAAGGCTATATACTAATAACTTATTCTCGATAATATCCTTCATAAGGATAAATGATTGGTCCCTCATAGTGTTTCCAGAAGAATAAGAAAGGGGGAAAAGTGTGAGGATTAACTCATGTTTATCCTTGATAGCTTTACCAATAGCTGAATGGCTTAATGAAGGAGTTATCAAAATAGAGTTTATCATTAGCTCTGCTGAAAATTGATCATCTTGTTTATCATGAAAAAGAAATCCTGATTTAGGAGGCTTACTCCAAAAGTTAGACAGTGCATCATGTAAATCCTTGAAAGACATTTTTTATACCTCAATAAACGCTATTTTGAAATAAGAGAATTAATATTTAAAACCATGTGAGTGGCAATCAACTCAATAACATTCCTAATGTTATCACAGCAAAGATAATTCATCAAGTGCTATATGATAAAACGTCCATGAGAGAGGCGATAAAACAATCCGTTCAAGCTTCCCCAGAAGTAATAAAATTAATTTATTCATTAGCCTTTGAGACAATTCGTCGCAAAAATCTAATAGACCAGTTGTTCCATAAAGCCATTCCCCACCAATCCACTGAAAAAGTGGAACCTTTGACTATGAATCTGATAAGAATTGCTACTTACCGACTTAAATTTTTAGAAGAAAAAGAAAGAATTGTTTTATCAGATATTAAAAATGAACTAGAAATAGACCAAAACAACTTGGAAAGTTTTTCTGCGGTTGAAGAAGCGGTTCATCTTATTAATGACATAACAATTGAAGAAGCGTTATCCTCGTTCAAGGATCAGCTTATAAGAGAGGCTCATTTTAATTTTATGCCAACTTGGATCTTTAGAAAGTTGATTGATCAATTTGGAGATGAAGAAGGAAGAAAATTGGTAAAAGCATTGAACAGCCCTCTTCCCACCTACCTGCGAATAAACCAATTTAAAGCATCCGATAATGAAATACGTGAACTATTGGAAAAATATCAAAATGAATACAAAATCGATGAACATATTCCCCACCTTTTCTCTTTTGAAGGAGAGGGAGAAAAACCTCTCCCATTAATTGAAGGGTTCCGAGAAAAGTTTACTATTCAAGGAAAAACTAGCGCTTTGGTGCCTTACGTTCTTGATCCTCAAAAAAACGAGATTATATTAGATATGTGTGCTGCTCCAGGAGGAAAAACGGCTCTTATAAGTGAAATAATGAATAACTCTGGCACTATTGTGGCTAACGAGTTAAATGAGAGAAGAGCTGCCTTTTTAGGTCCTCGCTTTGAAAAACTTGGAATTTCCAATGTTATCGTTAGAGTGGGTGATGGGCTTAAAATACAAGAGGATGAATACGGTTTATTTGACCGTATTTCGCTTGACCCTCCATGTACTGGTTCAGGCACTTTTCAATCAAGACCTGATACTAAATGGCGTATCGATAAATATTCCATAACAAGATTGAGCGATCTTCAAAAGAATCTTCTTGCAAAGGCAGGTGAACTAGTTAAACCTGGAGGAGTGATTGTTTATTCTACTTGTTCTTTGTTTAAAGAAGAAAATGAAGAGGTTATTGCTTCTTTTCTATCAAATCATCCCCAGTTTATTCTTGAAAATATAGCTATTGATTTTGGTCTTCCAATCGCTCAATTTGATGGAAAAAATCGTTATTTCCTTCCTCACACAACTAAAACTGAAGGATTTTTCATTACCAAAATCAGAAAAAACTATTAAGTGTTGACTAATATGTTGTCTTCCTTTGAAATAGAGTTTTGTTTCAGTTAGATTTATTAAAAATTCTTCAACTTAGGTTCTTTTTATAGATTATTTTTAGATAATTGGTAACTTTTAGAGGAGAGTTACTTAACATGAGACCAAAAGCTACAATTGTTGAGCAATTAGAGATTATTATCCAGATGGTTGAAAAACTAGAAGAATGGTCCATTGAGCAAGAAAAGCTAGTTATTTCCCACGGAATATTTGATGAAAAATTCATCCATGAGATAATTAGTCCTATGCTTAGAGAAAGTGGAAACTATTCTAAAACAAGTAAAGAAATATTGTCAAAGTATAAACAACTCTGGGAAAAGGATCAAAAAGAAGGAGTAGAAATGGATGACCGTAACCATTGGAAATGTATGTCTGAAATTATTAATGTGCTAAGATTTATGCTCTTTATACCTACTTTTTCAGAAATAGAATATGCTATGATTAAAACCTTGAAAAACTCAACCCACCCGGTAGGACTATCTGTCTGGCAAAAAGAAGATCGAGGGGAATCGCAACTTGTCAGTTTTTTTAAAGATATAATTAGACCTTCTACTGATCATCGAATCTTTAGCAGAAAGGAAGAAAGAATCTGGCGAGGAATAATTTGGACTAGAAATAATCTAATCCATAATAAAGGCATTGCTGCCAAAAAATACCGTTTCCGAGTTTATGACTTAGAAATAACGTTTGATACCGACAATAAAATCTGGGCACGAATAGATGCATTTATACTTCTTGCAAAATGGGTTCAACAGCATTTTATGCAATGGTTTGCTAAAATTCATGAAGAGTCAAAGGGAGAAATAAGAAGTAAGTTAGAAGAAGCAAGAGTTTAGTTTTTATTGTTAGATTGAGCAGAAATAACTAGATTTAAATGTCCTAAAGAGCCCAGAAAGATACTTACTTTTTTTCAGGTGGAAAAATGACTTACCAAGCAATTTTTTTTGATGTTGATGGAACACTGACTTTTTCAGAGCCAG
>DAOWED010000132.1 GCA_030638685.1 Candidatus Heimdallarchaeota archaeon
AAGAAAAATAAAGTTTAAAGCTGATAAGATTATATTGAGAAAGAAGTTGAAAAAAAGGGAGTGAAGAGAGCGATAAGAAAAACTTATCACAGGGGAGGAGAGAAAGAAACAATGGTAAGCTTAATTCAAGAAATGGCTAAAGAAATGAAATTTCAAGATGAGAGGCTTATTCATATATATGGGGAAAAATCATCAGGAAAAAGCACAATTGCATTAATTAGCTGTATAGATTGGGGACTCAAGGGATACCACTCAATTTATATAGACACAAATAACGAATTTAGCGCTATACGGGCGGAAGAGCAAATAAGAGAGAAAATAGCAGAAGAAAAAATAGGGATAGATAAAGAGGAAATATTGAGAAAAATAAGAGTATTTAGCCCTAAGAATCTGAAGGAACAAACAGAAATAATACTAGGTCTGCAAAAATATTGCAGTCCAAAAGTAAAGCAGATAGTAGTGGATGATATAATAACGCATTATAGAACAGAAAGAAGAACAAGATTCAAAAAAAGCACCAAATTAGATGCAACACAAGAATTGGCGGTTCAACTAGCTTACTTGAAAAGATTGGCAAAGGAGCATGATATAATGGTGGTAATACTGAATCAAATAACTATAAGTCCAACAGAGGGAGAAAAAACAAGAAGAAAAGCAGTAGGAGAAGTATACATAGAATCCTATGCGGAAGTAAATATTGAGATAAAAAGAACAAAGAAGAAAGGATGGAGAAAAGCAGAAAAAAAGGAAAGCGAAAAAGAAAGAAGAGAAATAATGATAAAAATAGGGAAAGAAGAAATATAGGAGGAAGGCTAAAAAACTAAAATAAGAAGGTTAAAAAAGAAAGGCAAAAAAAAGAAAAATGAACTAAACAAAAAGACAGAGAGAACAAAAAGACGCGGAGGTCCTCCAGCCAGGTCAAAAAATTACTAAGTAATTTGGCCAAAGAGGCTAGCTTGAGGAACCTATTTTCACGAAGATAGGGCTCGCAAGCTGCTAGTTGTGTAGGCATTCGTGGGTTCAAATCCCTCCCTCCGCACCATCTCTTTTACAATTCTCCTTAATTCTTTTCTGATTTTTCTAGGTTTACTATCGTAAGGATTTTATAACTATTTGGTTGAGCTCTACTCGGGATAATAGAAGTAGACATAAGTTTATCTTTTTTTTCCTAAATATATTTACCTCATTACCTTAGTCAAGATCGTTTTATGGAGAGCTGAAGATTTAATGTCAAATTTACCTAAGCGAATAGATTCAATACATTTTGGATTACTATCACCGGATGAAATACGAAGAATGAGTGTGCAGCGAATTATAGTAGCTGACACATATGATGAAGAAGGAACTCCGGTACCTGGGGGACTAATGGATGGAGCACTGGGAACAATTGACCCAGGACAAAGATGTAGAACCTGTGGAAATAGGATTGGAGATTGCCCTGGTCACTTTGGAAGCATTGAACTCGCTCGTCCCGTTATTCACGTTGGTTTCAACAAAGTTATTTACAAACTTCTTAACGCCATTTGTCGTGTTTGTGGTCGTGTCGTCTTGGACGAAACTCGTATTAAAGCAATTTTTGATGCTGTTCCCAAAACCGACCTTGACTTTTCACGCATTGGTATTGTACCCTTTCATATTGCTGATGAAGTTCTAAAAGAGGCTGCCAAAGTCAAACAATGCCCTCATTGTATTGACCCTGATGACTCCTCTCATGGGACTACTAAATATAAAATCCGTCTTGAAAAACCCACAACTTTCTATGAAGAACTTGAGCTTGAAGACGGTACCAAACAAATTAATAAAATAACCTCTTTCGATATTCGTGAACTTTTACGAAAAATTACTCCTTCTGATTGCCAACTTCTAGGTATTGATTCTACTTCTACTCGTCCTGAATGGATGATTCTTACAGCTTTACCTGTTCCTCCAGTTTGTGTTCGTCCCAGCATCACTCTTGATAGTGGAATTCGTTCAGAAGATGATTTGACTCACAAATTAGTTGATATTATCCGTATCAATCAGCGTCTTCTTGAGAATCGTGACGCAGGAGCTCCTCAACTTATCGTTGAAGATCTTTGGGAACTTTTACAATATCATGTTACCACTTTCCTTGATAATGAGGTTAGTGGAATTCCTCCAGCTCGCCATCGAAGTGGTCGAGCTTTACGAACAATCACACAGCGTTTGAAAGGCAAAGAGGGACGTTTTCGTCTTAACCTCTCTGGAAAACGTGTTGATTTTAGTGCTCGTACAGTTATTAGTCCTGACCCTCTTTTGAGTATTAATGAAGTAGGTGTCCCTCGAGCAATTGCTGAAATATTAACTGTTCCTGAGCGTGTAACTGAGTGGAATATTGAAGAAATGAAAGAACTTGTTATGAAAGGTCCTCAAGGCCACCCTGGTGCTAATTATATTATTCGTAATGATGGTCGTAGGGTTGATCTTCGTTTTACAAAGGATCCAAACATCCTTGCTGATGCTCTTGCTCCTGGTTTTATAATTGAACGTCACCTCAGAGATGGTGATGTTGTTCTCTTCAACCGTCAACCTTCTCTTCACCGTATAAGTATTATGGCTCATGAAGTTAGAGTCATGCCATATCGAACCTTTAGACTCAACCTCTGTGTTTGTCGTCCATATAATGCTGATTTTGATGGTGATGAAATGAATCTTCATGTTCCACAAAGTGAGGAAGCTCGTTCTGAAGCATACATTCTCATGCGTGTTCAAGAACATATTTCTACTCCTCGTTATGGTGGTCCCATTATTGGTGCCATTCAGGATTTTATTACCTCTTCATACTTTTTAACTATGGATGGCTCTGTTTATACTCGTGAAGAAGCCTCAACTTTAGTTACGGCAGCACATCTTACTGACCTTCCTGAACCACGCGGTATTGATGAATCGGGCAAACCTTATTGGACTGGAAAACAGCTTTTCAGTACATTACTCCCTACTACTATGAACTTCACAATGAAATCTATGTTTTGTGTTCATCATGATGAGTGTAAGCGTACTGCCTGTGAGTTAGGAGGGTATGTAGCGATTAGAAATGGTCAATTAATCAGTGGAGTTATTGATAAGAAAGGCTTTGGTGCAGAACAACCTGATAGTGTTCTTCATCGTATCCTCAAAGAATATGGTTCTGATGCAACCCGTCAGTTCTTAGATGGCTTCACTAAGATGCTTATAGCTAATATTGATCTTCGAGGTTTCAGCATGGGTTTTGATGATGTAGATATTCCTCTAGAAGGGCGTCGAAGAATAGATCAACAAATTGCTGATACAAAAGATCATGTTAATCAGCTCATTCAAACTTACGAGAAAGGTCTTCTAGAACGTCAACCCGGACGTACTTTAGAAGAGACACTCGAAATGCTAATTATGGCTGCACTAGCTAAAGTCAGAGATAACAGCTCAAATATAAGTGCTGAATACTTAGGTATGGCCAATTCTGCTGTTATTATGGCTAAATCTGGAGCTAGAGGTAACATGCTTAACCTAGGCCAAATGAGTGCTTGTGTTGGCCAACAAAGTGTCCGTGGTAAACGAATTACCAGAGGATATAAAGAACGCACTCTTCCTCATTTCAAACACGGAGATTTAAGTGCAGATGGGAGAGGTTTCGTTGATGCCAGTTTTCGTTCAGGTTTAGAACCTATTGAATTTTTCATGCATGCTTGTGGTGGTCGTGAAGGGCTAGTAGATACTGCTGTCCGTACTTCTACTTCAGGATATATGCAAAGACGTTTGATTAATGCTTTACAAGATATTTCATCTCTCTATGATGGAACAGTGAGGGATTCAATTGGTGGAATTATTCAATTCATCTATGGTGATGATAATGTTGACCCAACAAAAAGTGATCATGGAAAGGCAGTAAACCTTGATATTATTCTGGATAAAGTATTAGAAACAGAACTTGAGGGTGATTAAGATGAGTAAATGCACAATTGAATATATAGAAAAACGACTTGATGAGTTTAAAAGTTCAGGACAAGTGCCAGGGATAGTCGTCTCTAATCTGGTTGATAAGCTTGAAAAACGGCTTGAAAAACAAACAATAACAAAAAAACAACTTGAGAGCATCTTAAGTGAAGTAGTCATGAACTATAAATTTGCACAAGTAGACCCAGGGGCTGCAGTAGGCACAATAGCTGCTCAAAGTATTGGAGAACCAGGAACGCAAATGACACTTCGTACTTTCCATTTTGCAGGTGTAGCTGAAATGAACGTTACATTAGGTCTTCCTCGTCTAATAGAAATAGTAGATGCTAGAAAAAACCCTTCAACTCCTATCATGACAATTTATCTTGCAGAAGACTATGCAACAAATGAGGAAAAAGCCAGAGAAGTTGCTCAACAAATAGAACTTACCAAAATTGAAAATATTGCATCAAGCGTAGATATTGATCTATGGGAAAATGCAATTGAAGTGAATCTTGATCTGGACCTTTTGAAGAATAAAAACATCACAATTGAAGAAGTGCAAGATCGTTTGCAATACCGTCGAAAAAATGAAGTAGAAATCATTGACGGTTACAAGCTCATAATCAAACAAGATGAATCAGAGCTATCCTCTTTGCAAAGGTTAAGAGAAAAGATAAGAGATATTGCAATAAAAGGTCTAAAAGGAATCAAACGAGTTATCATACGTAAAGAAGCCAATGTAGGAGAAAGTGGCGAATATGTCATTTATTCAGAAGGATCAAACTTTATGCAAGTGTTAAGAATCCCAGGAGTGGATCCTAAACGAACTTATACAACTCATCTTCACGAGATTGCTGAAACATTAGGAATAGAAGCAGCTAGAAATTCAATCATTCGCGAATCACGAAAAGTATTAACAGAACAAGGATTAGATGTAGATGATCGGCATATAATGCTGGTTGCAGATCTTATGACTTCCTCTGGAGAGATACGACAAATTGGTCGACATGGAATCAGCGGTGAGAAAAACAGTGTAATAGCAAGAGCTTCATTTGAAGTAACAGTGAAACACTTGCTTCAAGCAGCTACTAGAGGTGAAATTGACAATTTAACAGGAATCACAGAAAATGTAGTTGTAGGACAAATGATTTCACTAGGAACTGGCGTGGTAGATATAGGAATAACTCCAAACTATAGAGAGTTTTCAACAGAAGAGCCAGAACCTGTTCCAGAAATAGTAGCCGAAGAAAACTAATCTAAGGTATGAATCGGTTAAAGCAATATTCAAAAACAAACGTCAAAAGCTAATAATAACGATAAAGAAGGATAGATTAAATGACACGTTCAAAATCCCCCCGAGGAGAATTTGCTGCTCGGCAATTAAGAAGAAAGAGAAAGAAATTCAGATGGTCTGATATAAATTACAAAAGAAGAATGCTTAGATTAAACGTAAAAGCAGACCCATTAGAAGGGGCTCCAATGGCACGTGGAATTGTACTAGACAAGTATGGAGTAGGAGCAAAACAACCAAACTCGGCATTAAGAAAATGTGTAAGAGTGCAATTAATCAAAAATGGTAAGCAGATCGGTGCCTTCGTGCCTCAGGACGGTGGTTTACTGTATATTGATGCTCATGACGAAGTAATTGTTTGTGGTATTGGTGGTGCTCAAAAAGGTGCTATGGGTGATATCCCAGGTATTCGTTGGAAAGTAATGAAAGTCAATGGTGTTGACTTAAGGCAAATGGTCATAGGTAAAAAAACTAAACCTACTCGTTAATTTTATTTAACTACTTTAATTTCTCCTCCCTTTTTTATTTTCAATGTTTATGTGGAATTTTTTTCTACGTTTATAGTTGTCCTCTTCCTTCATTCAATATTTGAATTTCATCTTTATCCAATCTAATAAATGCCGATGTCTCTTTTCTTGGACTAAGAAACCATTTTATGCTTTGAAATGGCTCAAGCTCTTCTCTTATTTCTTGAACGTTTTTCTGAACTGTCTTTGGATCATTACATTCTTCGCTTATGTGTCCTAGCACAACCGCTTTTGTTTTATCTCCAATTAAATAGTATAGTTGATTCAGTGTTTGTATATTCTCTAGGTGACAATTTCTTATTCTTTCTTTTAACATTTCTGAACGATTTGATTTGTCCAACATATACTCTGAATAGTTGCTTTCGATGAAGAAGAGTGATGAATTTTTTATTTTGTCGAACATCTCAGATGTGATATCTCCTGTATCCGTAGTGACTGAAACCTTGTCTACTCCATCAGAAACGCTATAAATTACTGCTCCCTCTATATCATGAACTGATGGGCTTGAACTTATGCTTAAATCCCCTATTAACGTTTTTGGATATTCAAGATAATACCCCTCTTTTCTTATCTTATCCCATCTATTATCAGATGACATCCTCTTTGAATGTTCAAAAGTCTGTTCAGATGCATAAATGGGGATATCTTTATGCTTTGACCATATAATTGGCAAAGTTCCGATATGGTCACTATGAGCGTGAGTTATTAAGATTGCATCTATTTGGCTGAACTCTACGCCTATTTTTTTAAGCTCTTGAGTAATTACTTTGTAACTAAGGCCTATATCGATCAGTATTTTTGTAGTTTCGCTAGCAATATAAATGCAATTACCACTTGAACCTGTACGAAGAGCTAAAAAATACATCATAGTGATTTCCTTGACAACTTTTGAAGTAAGATATGCTTTGGTATTTTTCCTGTAAAAAAATATTAAAACCCATTATATTGATTCTAATTGTTTTAATGCTTTCATTAATTCTGACTTATCATCTTGTTTTCCATCTTTGCTTTCCTTTGGAACTGTTTTAGACGGTTGACTACGCGATTGAAATTTACTAACTGTTGTTGCATCAGTTGGTACTGCACCTTTGGATGGTGGTGGAGGAATATTCATCATCTCGTTTGTAACTATTTCTTCTTTTTCAGTTATTTGTGTATCTACCGGCACATCTAAAGTTGTTTTTGTTACAGGTGTAAGCTTGATTCCTGATTTTGTTTCAAGGGTAATATCCATTCTCTCTTCAGCTATGGTTGTTTCAATCTCATTGGCTCCCATTGTTGCTTTCACATTACTAAGTGATTTCAAAGGACTGTCAAGAGAACTTGTTTTTGGGAGAATTACTCTTCTTTGCTCTTTTTTCTGTTTCAAATGTTCGCTTTCCGGTTGAGATCTTGTCACTATAGAATCCAATTGTGATTTGAGCAAT
>DAOWED010000067.1 GCA_030638685.1 Candidatus Heimdallarchaeota archaeon
CGATATCATGGTAAAACTGGTCTTGTGGTAGGACGTCAAGGGCGATCTTATACAGTTAATTTGACTATAGGTCATATGAAGAAGAGACTAATAATAATGCCAGAACATCTGACATTATCAAAGTAGTTAAACCAAAGGTTAGATATTTATGCCCCGTGAGATAACAAATAAAAGCCCCATAAGCATTGCTGAAGCTCGAGAATTATTGATAGAACGATCTGAAGCTGACGAATTATCTTATCTGCAAAGAGGGGCACTGGAACATGCTCATATAACAGCTAAAGTGAGCGCTGATGTAGCAAAAGAACTGAAAGAAATACTTGTTTCCCGATATAGAATTGAATTGGATAACGCTATTACATTAGTAAACATTATCCCAAATAATATCGATGAGCTTCGTCAGTTGTTATCTGACACAGATAAATATCCAACAGAAATAATTGAAGACATCTTAGAATTAATAAAACTCATCGAAGAAGAAAAACCAATTCCAGAGAAGTTTCATACACCCTTATCCAAAGAAGTTCTTGTTGAAAAAGAAGAACCAGAAGAAGAACCAGAGGAAGAGGGAGAAGGAGCACCAGATTGGTTTGACGATGTGGATGAAGAAGAAGAATTTGATGAATTTCAAGATGATTTTGATTAGAAAATAATCAACTCATCACTCTTTTTAACTTGAATTTCTTTGCTGAGAACAAATTTTAAGAAAAGAAAGCTTTTTTATCTGATTGATATCAATAAAAAGTATAGTTGTCACTTTTTAAACAACTATTTTGAATTAGAAATCAAAAGTGACTATAATAGATACACAAAAATCTTGTTTAAAAGGTGAGCTAGATGAACCAAAACATAGGAAATAATAGAAGAAACATCAGTCGGAGATCTTCTGAAACTGATGAGCGTAAGCAATATGAAGAAAAAATTGTCATATTAGATTACTTACCTCATGGTAGAGGAATGGGTCGAGGAGGAAATGACCCTATTATTATAGGTGTTGGCAGTACATTGTTTACTCTATTAGAAGTTACAGTATCCTCCGGAGAGCAATTCATTCCTCTTGATGAAGTTATGATCGGAAAAGAACGAGATCGAAGTATTAAGCATATTAATCGTCGTATCGGCTCAGAAGATCTGACAATAGATGCTCGAGATAAGATGCAAGACGCAATTCAACAAATTATTGCTACACAAGAAAAACGATTCATCAATTTTTTCAACAGGGCCGGATCAATAAGCATCAAGAAACATTCATTGGAACTTATCCCAGGGATTGGTCAAAAAACAATGTGGTTAATAATTCAAGAAAGAAAACTGTCTCCTTTTATCAGTTTTGAAGATCTTGAAGAACGAGCTGGATTAAGCGATATTCCTCAATTAGTAAATAAGAGAATTATCAACGAGCTTGAAGGAGATGAACGTCATTTTCTTTTCACTCGGAAAAAATCATAACTAAGTGAATAGTTTTGGAATCAACTTTATCAGAATGCTGGCCCGGCAGTTCTCTTTTGACATACACAAGAAAATGCATCTCAAATCACTCGTTAACTGCTTCAAAATATCGAGGACAAAATTTCTTAATCTCCTCTAAAGTTATTCGTTATCAAATTAAAGCAGCTCAGCTATCTACTTCTGACCACGTTTATGAGATAGGACCCGGTTTAGGCGCCTTAACCATCTGTTTATCAAAAGTGGCAAAAAAGGTAACAGCTGTAGAAATTGATGACAAAATTGTTACAATATTAAAGGAAAATGAAGAACTGATTGATAAAATCGAGCTAATAGAAGGAGATGCATTGAAAACTTCGATTCCTGGAACAGTGACACATATTGTAAGCAATTTGCCTTATTCGATCTCTTCCCCAATAACATTTCACCTAATGAAATACCCATTCAAACGAGCTATACTCATGTATCAAAAAGAAGTAGCTGAACGGCTGATAGCTCAACCAAATTCAAATGATTATTCTCGACTTTCAGTTATGTCACAACTTAATCATAATATAAAATATCTAAAAACAATTCCACCAAGCGCTTTTATACCAAAACCAAAAGTGGAATCAGCAATAGTAGAAATAACTCCAAGGGATGAACCCCGATTAAAAGACATAACCTTTTTTGAAAAACTGGTTAGGAGTTTGTTCATAAGTAAGAATAAAACAGTAAGAAGACAGTTAAGAATAATTGTTAAACATTATAAACGTAAAAAATCAACAACCAAGGATTGGAAAGATCTAGAAATGATTCCACACTTGACAAGAAGAATTCGTACCTTAAACCATGAAGAGTTATTGGAAATAATGTATGAACTAGAAGAAGAGTGGCCTTCACTAATAGAATGAGGAGAAAAATGAACCAAACAAAAAAAATAGCATTGGGAGCTGGAGATACCGGTAAAGAAGAACTTCTGGAGATACAATTCAATGAGCCAGTATATCCCCCATATGAAGATTCTGAGTTACTAGCAAAAGCTGTTTGGATGGCCCCATTTTACTCAAAAGCCATTGATATAGGCACTGGAAGTGGAATTCAAAGTGTAGTCTATTCAAAAAAACATAGAAGAACAGAGGTTATAAGCATAGATATCTCAAGAAATGCTCTGAATTATGCAAAGAAAAATGCTGAAAGAAATGAAGTTTCTAAAAATTGTGAATTTGTGAGAACATCAAAACTAGCATGTTTGAAAGGGAATAAACAACCAACAATTTGGTTCTGTAATCCTCCATATCTGCCACCTAATGAACAAATAGATCCTTATCTTCCGAAAGAAGAAATATTGACTTTAGTGAGTGGAAAGACCGGTTTTGAATTTAGCTTAGAAATAATTGAACAATTTGAAGAAAGAGCAACTATTGGAGACAATCTTTATTTGTTAACATCATCTCATTCATGCCCAGAAACATTTGAACAGCAACTGCAAAAAAGAGGTTTAATTGCAGAACAAGTGGCTAAAGTTCACATTTTCTTCGAAACACTTCAAGTTCAAAAAATATCAAAAAGTGAAAAAAATGAAACAGATTAGTATAGTATTAGTAGGCTCAGAATCGAGTGGAAATGTAGGGGCAATCGCAAGATTATGTGCGAACTTTGGAGTAAAGGAACTTATACTAATTAAACCTGAATGTGTTATTGATGGAGAAGCGTATGCAAGAGCAGTTCATGGAAAAAAGTATCTTGACGAAAGCCCAATATACCCATCGCTAAAGGATATAGTGGAGAAATTTGACTTATTGATAGGTTTTTCAGCAAGAGATGCAAATGACAATTCCAATGTATTAAGAATTCCAATTTCATTAGATGTGATACCAAATAAAATGAAAAATGTCAAAGGTTCAATTGGGTTGGTTTTTGGAAGAGAAAGCTCAGGTTTAACAAATAAAGAACTAAACATATGTGATTTCTTAACGCAAATAGTTTTACCGACTAAACCAAATTATCCCGTATTAAACTTATCACACGCAGTCTGTGTTGCATTGTACACATTAACAAGGGATGAAAAAAAGAATGAAGAACAGTGCCCAAAGGAGGAAATACGAGAGCTAAACGGAGTTGAACTTAGAATGTTACATACTTTTTTTGAAGAAAGTGTTGACATGCTTTTTCCTGATGATGAAAGAAGAAGAGGTCAAGTAAAACGAGTCTTTCAAAACATTATGGGGAGATCCTTTGTTTCAGGAAGGGAAGCTCACACACTTCTAGGCACATTTAGATTGATTAGTAAATATTTGGCTCCTCCATACAAAGAAGATAGAACATATAATGAAGAAGAATGAAAGATTAATTATTTAATATGGAAGAAAAAACAAGAGTTGAAGGTCTTAAGATTAAATATCTTCATTTTGAACTAAAATTTTAATCAGTAGACTAATAAGAGCTTTTTCATCCTTTGAAATAACATTATCTTCTCTTGATTTCTCATAAGCATTCTGCAATAAATCCTTCTTTAGCTTGAGAAGTTTGTTTTTCTCATCTGGTGTAATGACATGATCTTCTAAAGCAATTTGAAGTTCTTCAGCATATTTCTGAGCATCTAATTTTACTTGATCAAGAATAGCATGTTCATCGTTAGTAATAATTCCATCTTCGTATGCTTTGAGAAAAAGTTCGGTCAGCACATTTTGAAGTTTTGATTCATCTTGTGTTCCATCAGCCATATCTAAATAATTATTTGAACCATTTTTAAACCAATTTGAATGTGCACAGTAGTTTAACGAAAATAAGAAAATTGAAGCTAGCTATATTGAAGTAACAAAACATCTGAAAAGAAATCCAGTTAGTAATATATTTATCGGGTTACAACGTCGATCGATCTGTTTATATCTCATCTTTAGAGAATAAAAATAACGAGCTGAAAAACTATGTCAACACGCAGATTACCAAAACGAGAAACACTAGTATTAGGTACCATTGATGAAATAATTGATCAAGGGGTATATGTGATGCTGGATGAATATGAAGATCTTAAAGCATACTGTCACATATCCGAAATTTCTGGTGCTTGGATCAGAAATATAAGAAATTTTGTTAGAGTCGGTCAAAAAGTAGTAGCTAGAGTTATCAGAGTTACACGATCTGGACAAATAGATATCTCTATGAAACGAGTATCTCAAAATCTTAAACGCCAAAAAATCCAAGAATGGAAAAGAAATAACACTGCTATTAACCTAATTAAGTTTGCAGCAGAACAAATAGGTGCCCCCGCTGATGAGATGTTAGCCAAAGTTGAAGGACCCATGATAAAAGAACATGGTTCACTTTATGCTGGCATAGAAAGATCACTAGATTTGGGAAAAGAAGTTTATGAAGAATTAGACATTCCTGATGAGTGGGCAGAAACACTAGTAAAAATTGCTATAGAAAATATTTCTATACCAACAATAACAATCTCAGGAACCTTCAATATAATGTCATATGAGCCAAATGGAGTAGACTTGCTAAAACAAGCATTGATCGAAGGAATGGAAGCAATATCAAAGGATGAAGCAGATTTAAAAGTAGAATTAATAACTGTGGGATCGCCTAAATATCGTTTTTCAGTAGAAGCAAGAGAATATCAAATAGCAGAAGAGGCACTAGAAACTGTTTCTGAAAAAATTAAAGAAATAATCTTAAGTGGGGAAGGAAATGTGGCTTTTGAAAGAGATAATTAAAAGGCGCTGAAAGTAGTACCAAACAGATAAGGCTAGACGAGAAAATGACACGGACATTGTATAAATGCAAAGAGTGCAAAAAATACACCTTAGAAGAAGAAATATGTCCGAGATGCAATGGAGAAGTATACGAGCCTTACCCAGCAAGATTTTCAATGGAATGGGAAAAAAAATATTCTAAGTATAGAAGACAAGCAATGAAGATAAGAAAAGAAAAAACGTAAAAAGAATAAAAGAGAATTGGCAAAATCAAAAAATACATAACTAAAGAAAAAAGGGAGAAGAATAGAAAAGAAACGGGCGCGTAGATCAGTGGAAGATCGCTTCGTTTGCAAATCAAACGATAAAGGCGTGAGATCAAAAGCCGAAGAGGCCGCGTGTTCAAAATTCTGACGGTTTAGACCGTTAAAATGAAATTCACGCCGCGTCCACCATTTTTCTTCATTATTTTTGCTTTTACTCCTCAATTAATTGCTTTTGTTGTTTTATTATTATTTTTGTATTTTTTATGTCTCTAATACGTGTTATTATATATTCCATACTTGTCTTTTTAATTGGTATAGTCTCCATTTGGAGTGTTTATGATGTTTTATTCAGAAGATCTAACCTACTTGATGATTCCCGGTCCGGTGGAAATTCATCCTCGTGTCTATCAAGCTATGAATGAGCATGTTTTCGGTCATCGAACAGCTCATTTTCGTACCATCCTTCAACAAGCCACTGAAGGAATACAGAAAGTTCTTGGAACAGTAAACCCTGTTGCTATCATGGCTGGAAGTGGAACTTTGGGCCTTCATGCGGCTCTATCCAATGTTCTTCGAAAAGGTGATGAAGTTTTATGTTTTGTTAATGGTAAATTCAGTGAACGACAAGCTGACATTGTTTCTGCTTTTGGTATTGAACCAATAATAAAGGAAATACCTTATGGTGAGCCTGTTCTTCCAGAGCAAGTAAAAGAAGCTCTTGAAACTCATCCTGATGTTGCAATAACTACTGTTTGTCATAATGAAACCTCAACTGGTGTATTAAGCCCACTAAAAGAGATCAGTGAAGCACTCAAAGGCAGTAATTCTTTGTTATCAGCTGACGGCATAACATCAGCTGCCGGTGATTATGTTTTAATGGATGACTGGGGTGTTGATCTGTTCGTTTCTGGATCCCAAAAATGTTTTGGTTTACCTCCTGGGTTAGCTTTTATCTCTCATAGTCCTAAAGCTGATGAAAGAATGAATGACCCTAATGGTTTTCCTACGTATTATGATTCTATTCCTCTTTATTCTGCGGGAATCAAAAAAGGTTGGGATGCTCCTTTCACTCCTCCTATTGGACTGGTTTATGGGCTTCTCGAATCTTTAAACATAATGTTTGAGGAAGGTCTTGAAAATCGTATTAAGAGACACCATAAAATGGGTGAAGCTTTTAGATCTGCTTTTCTAGCTATGGGACTTTCATTACTTGCAAAAGAAAACTACCATTCTAACACAGTAACTACTGCTCTCCTTCCTGAAGGAGTCAATTCTTCTGAATTCAGTCGTGTCGTACGTGAAATGGGTATCTTGATAGCCGGTGGACAAGGACACCTAAAAGGTAAAATTTTCAGAGTTGGACACATGAACCTTGTCGGCCCTCGAGAAGTTCTGATGACAGTTTCTGTAATTGAACATGCTTTAAGGAAAGTAGGTTATGAGTTTACACCTGGGTCTGGAGTTACTGCAGCATCTGATGTTTTAATGTAATTAATCAATGAATCTATTTCATTGATTAATTATTTTCCGTTTTCGTTTCGTTCCCTTCTACTTCTTATTTTCTCTCATTTTTTTTATTCGATCAAATAATTAAGTTTTTAATATTTTACTTTGCTATTCACTTGAAATTCATGCTTCTCTGGTTTGACGCTTTAACTCCTAAACAAGCTTTAATTCTTGATTCAATCGCTCAATTTTTTGAGACGAAAGGACATAAAACGCTTTTTACAACACGGTCTTATGATTATACAATTTCAACCCTTGATAGATTGAAACGAGAGTATACAGTTATAGGTCAACATGGAGGAGGAGATCTTGGTCAAAAACTAATAAGAAGTACTGAGAGGATGAGTAAATTAACTGAATATCTTCTCGGATTACCCGAACAACCTTCTTTGCTGGTTTCTTTGTCAAGCCCTGATGCAAACAGGGTAGCTTTTGGTTTAGCAATACCTTCAATCTGTTTAAATGATGCACCTCATGCAGTAGCTGTTGGTAAGCTCTGCTTTTCGTTAGCTACTAAATTAGTAATAACTGAAGCAATCTCTCCAGAAAAATATCTTAGGTTGGGTGCTACACAAGATAAAATAGTCCAATTTAGTGGAATTGATGAAGTTGGATGGTTAAAAGATTTTAAACCCGATAAAAACGTGTTAACTGATTTAGGCATTGCTGAAACCGATCATTTTGCAGTATTACGAACTGAAGAATCCAATGCCTCTTATTATCGCTCATATCTTAAAAAACAAGGTCTATCCATGGACCAAACTCCATTAATTTCATTAATTAGAGCTATCTTGGATAATTTTGACATAAAATTGATTGTTTTTCCTAGATATGAAAAACAAAAAAATCAACTTGAGGATGAATTTGGTTCAAAAATTATCATTCCTCCAAAAAGCATTGATACTCAAAGCTTAATGAGCTTTTCTGATCTTGTAGTAACAGGAGGGGGAACCATGGGTCGAGAAGCAGCTCTTTTAGGTACGCCAACAATTTGTTATTTTCCGAAGTACTTAGATGTTGAAGCTTACCTTTCAAAGATCGGACTTCCACTATATCATCTTAGGGATTTTTCAAAGGTTGTTCCAAGAGCAATGGAAATATTATCACAAAACATGGATAGTAAACAAAAAACTGATGAATTAATCAAAGGACTGGAAACGCCTCTCGATGGAGTTATTAAGGCATTAAGAGGAACGAGCTTAGAATATTTATTGGATCAAATTTAATTTGCGTGTCAATAAACAATTAACTTTAAAATGGATAGCATTGTAAAAGCTCAATATCCATTTATGATTAAAAAAATGATCTCTGAAACTCTGGATCTATTAAGAGGACAAACTTATGAGTGAACAAATCGTTGGGACAATTATACGGATCTCTGGACCTGTTGTTGATGCAGATGGCATGACAGGTGCTCAGCTTTACGAAGTTGCGCATGTAGGGAATGATAAACTTATTGGCGAAGTAATTAAACTAGATGGTGATGTAGCCACAATACAAGTCTACGAATTGACTGATGGCTTATATCCCGGAGAACCAGTTGCTGCAACTGGAGCTTCGTTAAGTGTGAGTTTAGGGCCTGGACTAATTACTGAAATTTATGACGGAATTCAAAGACCATTACCGGTTATTAAAGAAATATCCGGAGCATTCATCACAAGAGGAATTGAAATTCCCGCATTAAATCTTGAAAAGGAATGGGAATTCACTCCAGTGAAAAAATTAGGAGATATGGTTGAAGGTGGAACTATCTTAGGATCTGTACCTGAAACAAAACATATCGAACATAAAATCATGGTTCCTCCTAGACTTACTGGAAAAATAACCAAAATTGTGAATAAAGGTAAGTATTTAGTAACAGACTTATGCGCTGTTGTTGAAAAGGAAAATGGTGAGAGTGAAGATATCTTTTTTATGCAGAAATGGCCTGTACGTCAAGGTAGGCCTTATAAATCACGTTTACCTTCTATTACTCCCTTAATTACTGGTCAAAGAATATTTGATGCCTTTTTCCCTGTTGCTAAAGGTGGAACAGCAGCAATTCCTGGTCCATTCGGCTCAGGAAAAACTGTCTCTCAACATCAATTGGCAAAATGGAGTGACGCTCAAATTGTTGTTTATGTAGGTTGTGGAGAACGAGGAAATGAGATGACTAACGTCTTAGAAGAATTTCCACATTTGAAAGACCCTTCCACAGGTGAACCTTTACTTAATCGAACAGTTATGATCGCTAACACATCAAATATGCCAGTAGCTGCAAGAGAAGCAAGTATTTACACTGGAATCACTATTGCAGAATATTATCGAGATATGGGTTATGATGTAGCTTTATTAGCCGACTCAACTTCAAGATGGGCAGAAGCTTTGCGTGAAATTAGTGGACGTCTTGAGGAAATGCCTGGTGAAGAAGGTTATCCAGCTTATTTGGCAAGTAAAATCGCTGAATTCTATGAACGAGCCGGTGGAGTAGAGTGCTATGGTGAAGATGAACGTTTCGGTTCAATCACAGTAACTGGTGCAGTAAGCCCTCCTGGAGGCGATTTCAGTGAACCGGTCACTCAAAATACTTTGCGAATAGTTAAAGCATTTTGGGCACTTAACCGTGGATTAGCTGCTCAAAGACATTTCCCCGCAATAAGCTATTTAGATTCTTATACACTATACTGGGATAATTTAATAGACTGGTATCGCAAGAATTTCTCTGAAAACTATCCTGAACTTAGACAAGAGGCAATGGCTTTACTTCAGAAAGATAAAGAACTGCAAGAAATTGTTCAACTCGTTGGACCAGATGCATTACCTGACTCTGAACGGTTAACAATAGAAGTTGCAAGAATGCTTAAGGAAGACTTTTTACAGCAAAATGCTTTCCATGACGTAGACTCTTACTGTCCACCAAAGAAGCAGAATGATATGCTTAAAATTATTCTCTCCTTCTCAGATAAAATGAAAGAACTACTAGAACAAGGGATAGAAGTAAGCAGAATATTGGAACTTCCAATATATGAAGAAGTTGCAAGAATGAAATATGTTCCAGCAGAAAAAGGCTTTGAATCGCTAGAACAAAAAATCAAGGAATTAACTCCTGAAATATTTACTCAATAGTGGTGAATAAAAATGACTAATACAGCACCCCTTAGAAAATTTAAAACTGTTAAAGAAGTAGCTGGACCACTCCTTTTCGTCGATTTAAAAGGCTTAAGCGGAGTATCCTTTGCGGAGATTGTAGAAATCGATACACCTTCAGGTGACCGAAGAAAAGGACAAGTACTTGAAGTAACAAAAGATGTAGCAGTAGTTCAATGTTTTGAAGGAACTTCCGGCTTGGACACATCAGAGACCTCAGTACGGTTTATTGGAAAAACAATGGAAATACCAGTAAGCTCAGAAATGCTCGGAAGAGTATTTAATGGACGAGGTGAAGCAATTGATGGCGGACCAAACATTGTATCAAAAACACTTAAATCAATAGCTGGAGAACCATTAAATCCTGCAGCAAGAGAATATCCAACAGCTTTCATTCAAACAGGAATATCAACAATTGATACATTGTTAACACTGGTAAGAGGACAAAAATTACCACTTTTCAGTGGTTCCGGCTTACCTCATAATAGATTAGCAGCCCAAATCACAAGACAAGCACAGGTTTTAGGTGAAGGAGAAGACTTTGCAATAGTTTTTGTAGCAATGGGAATCACTTCAGAAGAAGCAAACTTCTTCAGAAACGACTTCGAAAAATCAGGAGCACTAGAAAGAGTGATATTGTATCTAAACTTAGCAGATGATCCCGCAGTAGAAAGGTTGATTACACCAAGAATAGCATTGACAGCTGCAGAATATTTGGCGTTTGAAGAAGACATGCAAGTGTTAGTAATTCTAACAGATATGACATCATATGCAGAATCTTTACGAGAGATCGGTGCTGCCCGTGAAGAAGTTCCAGGTCGTCGTGGTTATCCCGGTTATCTATACTCTGACTTTGCCACATTATATGAGCGTGCAGGTCGTATTATAGGTAAGAAGGGCACAATTACTCAAATACCTATATTGACAATGCCATCAGATGATATTACCAATCCTGTCCCCGATCTAACTGGTTACATTACAGAAGGACAAGTGTTCTTGGATCGTGGTCTTCATCGTAGAGGAATTTTCCCACCTATTAATCCCTTACCTTCTCTTTCTCGTCTTATGAAAGAAGCCATCGGTAAAGGTTCTACTCGAAGTGACCATAAAGAACTAGCTGATCAACTTTATGCAAATTATGCCCGATCAAGGGAACTTCGTGACCTTGTGGCAGTAGTTGGTGAGGAGTCTTTATCAGACATTGATCGTCTCTATCTTCGCTTTGGTGATGAATTTGAACATCTATTTATCAATCAAGGAGTAAATGAAAACCGTTCAATTTTTGATACTCTTGACCTTGCATGGGATCTTTTGAAGACATTCCCACAACCTAAGAGGAACCTTAAAAGAATTTTATCTGAAACAATTGATAAATTCCACCCTGCAACAAGAGATCCAAATACTGACTTTAAGACCGTTGATATTTAGTCTATAAGCTCTTTTCCTCTCCTTATTTCTGAATAATTCATTTTTCATTTTTCAATTTTGGTTCAAAATTTTTATCCTTGTATGGCAAATTGGGCATTTTTTAACCTCTTTCAAGTGTTCCAAATGAAAATTGTTTTTGCATGATGGACACTTTGCTTTATCTTTCTCTATCTTTTTCAAACATAATATACAGTTAAACTTCCCTTCTTTCTCATTTTCTACAATACTAATTGTTTCCTTCGGGTCTTTTGCATAAGTTCTATGCTCATCTATTTTGATTACGGTTTTTCCCTCCATAAGTATCCCTTGAATCACATTCTGTAGATTCTCTTCTTGGCTTTCCTCTTCTTGATCTACTCTGATATACTTACCATTTTCTGAAATATGCCTAATAAGGGAAGTAATGAGCTCTTCTGAATATCTTGAAATGTTTCCGCCAATAACTATTAATTTTTTCTTTGCTCTTGTAAGTGCTACATTTACTCTTCTTGCATCAGACAATAAGCTATAAGATGTTCCGGGATTCCCAGTTAATGAAAAGATAACTATTTCTCTATCTTGACCTTGAAAACGGTCAACGGTATCAATATCTAACTTCTCTTCGTCATATAGTTCACTTAATCCTTTTCTTATCAGGGAAACTTGACCTCTATAAGGTGCAATAATTCCGATATCTTCTAATTCAATTCCTCCATCATGAAAAAGCTTGACTAAATCAATAATAACATCTTTTTCTCTTTCATTAAGTCGTTTTCTTGAATTAAAAATACCATTTGTTTCTAAATAAATTAAAGGGTTTAAGGGGTCTGCAATTTCGTTTAATCTTTTTTCAGATGACTTTATTGAATATGATTGTATATCTGCTAAAGTTTGATTTGCAATTTGCTCATTTGCTGATTGAACAATATTGTTATAGAATTGACTATTTGAAAAACCAAGTAATTTATCATTCATTCGATACTGGAAGTCCAGAATAATCAGTTCTTTTCCGTTGGGTTGATTTTTTCTTGCTTTTTCAGCAAGTCGCTCAAATAATGAGATTGACAATTGTTCCTTTGCTTCTTCACTCTGAACAATAGGAGGGAGCTGTTTATCATCTCCAACAAGAATTACTTTTTTACTATGCAAAAATGCAACTAAAGCAGAAGGTTCAGTCATTTGACTAGCTTCGTCAAGAATGGCTACATCAAACATGAAAGAATCAAAAATAGCTTTTGAAAATGATGTAACTGTTGCAGCAATAACGGGGGTAGTCTGGAGCAAATTTGCACTTTCCTTACCGACCGCATTTGAAATTAAGAATTCGTGAAGATTGTCAGAAACAACTTCAGAGACACCAATCCTTATGAAATCGGGTGTATCTGCATACTTCTTTTTCATCCTTACGACATAATTTAGAATATTATCAACAGCTGTATTTGTATATGCTAAAACAAGAACTCTTTTTCCTCTTTTTGCTAACTCATAAATAATTCGAGAGATAGTGTAAGTTTTACCTGTACCTGCGGGACCTTGAATGAGTAAAAGGTCTTCTCCTTGTAAAGCTCTTTCAACAGCAACAGTTTGCATTTCATCAAGATCGTGCACATGAAGAGCAAAATTTTCGGTTGAGAATCTGGGTTGATGATCGAAGATAAGTAAATCTTTCTGACGGGTAGGGCCAGTGATAAGTGTTTGAAAAAGACTTCTGTTCATCCGGTTAAAAGTTATTTCAACAGAATATCGGTCAATTTGATAAGGTCCGTCAATATAAGATCCAGTCTCAACAATAATTTTGTGTTTAGTTACCTTCAAAATACGACCGGTACACGCATGATTCTTATCAGGTTCTCCCCAAGAAGATAAAATAATAAAATCTCCGGTTTTAAGTTCGCTTTCATTATAACAAAGGAAATGATAATCAACTTTTCCATTTTCAGTAATTATTTTTTCAACAACAAGATCTCTGATGGCCCAACCGGCTTTTTCTCTTTTTTCAGGTGAATCCCTCCATAAACGAGCGAGTTGTCGCTGAGATTCTATCCTTTCCAGACGAATCAAATCAGCAAATTTTACATAATAATTAACTGCTTCATCCGGAAGAGCTCCTTTCCCGCACAAACGATTTTGATAACAAGTGGAGCATTCACGAAATTGGTTAAGGGCAGCGCAAAGAAACATACAACCATTTTTATCAAAACAGTATTGACATGTTCTAGATCCTACAGGAAGGGGGGGAGGAATGTAACCCAAATATCTAACAATATAAGCCCAATTTCTACCATGGACAGTTTTTTTCTTAAGAATGGTATTATAGGGAACTTCTAGAATAGCTGGCTCTCCTTTTTTTCCAGTATAAATAACATAGGCACTTTTTGTTTCTCTTGCAGTGCCTTGAATACCTAAAAGATATGCTGCTGCCTGAACTTGGTCTCCAGGCCATGGTCCCAAATTAGGCTTTTTTCCAGTCTTAAGTTCAAGAATTGCTTCTTGACTCCAACCATCGATTCTTCCTCTTGTACCTGCCTCAGGAGCTAAAAGAGTTGTTTCCATTTTAAAATCAGAAAAGTCAGAAAGATCAACCTTGTCTAGTTCTTCAAGTACTGGAAGAATTTCTGAGGTAAGTTCTTCTTTATTTGCTCCTAGAAGTTGAAGATCAAGTTCAAAATGATTGATAACATCGTCAACCTGATCTGCACAATTTTGAGATGAAGTAATACCTCGAGACCAGCACTCATGGATAATTGTTCCTCTAATTGCTGGCTCATTTTGTTTGCTTTCTCCCTCAGCAGTTTGCACATGAACTTTTCTTGGGCAGTCAGCCGCACTCTGGATCGAGCGAGCATTGATTAAAACATCTCTATCAATAAAAAGAAGAGATTCTTTTGTTAATGAAATAATGCTAATTGCTTGTTGGTTGTCAGATATAACATCGGTTATTCTAATTGGAGTATATCTTGGAATTATATCCCATGGGTAATCATTCCAAGGATGTGTTAATTCAACAAGGTTCTGGACCTTGGATAAATGATCTAAAATTACTAGGGTCTTTTGATTTTCTTTTCCTGAAGAAAAACCAATAAAAAGCCCGTCAAGTTCAGTCATACTACTTACCTATCTTTTTTCTATGTTGATTTAGTTTCTTAATTGTTCCATACGGGATTTTTACTCCTCCTAATACTCCTTCATCACCATGGAAATCACTTCCTCCAGTTACAACTAAATCATATTCTTTACTCATTTTAGTTAAAATTTCTTGCCCTTTTTCAACCTGTTTTGATGTTAGATTATAGTTTTTTCTGTACTTTGAATAATCATAATATAATTCTACCCCATTTAAACCTAAATCTATCAATTGTTTAACTTTGTTCTCCAAATCATCTAGATTTGAGTATGAAATCAAAGGATGGGCAAGTATAGACACACCTTTCGCAGCCCTAATCACTTCAATAATCTCTTCAATAG
>DAOWED010000144.1 GCA_030638685.1 Candidatus Heimdallarchaeota archaeon
AGATTAATGAAAATCATGAAATTAAAGAGTTCGAAACGGAATATTTTTCTATTAATCAAGTCTCAGTCCTATTGATTGTTCATGTCATTCGTAGGTCTTGATGATCCCGTCCCTTACCTTCGTGCTCATTCCGTTAGAGCCATTGGTTCAAAGAAACTTAGTGAAGAAGAATTATTCGAAGCAGTTAACGCTTTAATTTCAATTCTTAATTCTGACCCTCATCCTCGAGTTAGATATCATGCAGCAACCAAGCTGGGTTCTTTAAAGTCTGAAGAAGCAATTCCTTTCCTTCAGGAGAGATTAAAATCAGATAAAGACTGCTGGGTTAGACAACAATGTGCTATAGCTTTAGGAAAGATAGGTTCTCCCAAAGCTTTACCTGGTTTAATTCACTCTCTTACTCATGAATGCGTTAATCAAACTCGTAGATACGCTGCTTGGGCACTTGGTGAACTTGGTTCAACTGAAGCAATTCCCGTATTAATTGAGACATTAGAGAAAGATCCAAGTGAATGGCCCCGTTCATATGCTGCTTGGGCTTTAGGTGAAATAGGCGCTACTGAGGCAATTGACGCACTAACTCAACAATCGATTAAAGATAAATCGGTCGAGGTACAAGACGCAGCCAAAGCAGCCCTTGTAAAGATCAACAAATAAGTTGAAATTCTTGTTAGAGCAAAGAAAACTAAAACCCATCTATTTTTTTCTAATGTGAATTGCTAAATTCTCTAACTGCGTAGCTAGCTTTTCTATAATTAATTAGGAAATATCAAATAATTACGATCATTTTATATCTTAGCTTTTTTGATAATATAATATCTCGTAAAATGTAATTATTTGAAGTGGTAAAAATTCGCCGATGGATAAAGTCACAAAGAACCAAAAAAATGCCTTATGAGCCAAGTATGAAGCTGCAGCTTACTCTAAATAGCTCATTACGTCGTTTTCGTATCATAAAGAAAGAATTAACCACGTTACTAGATCTCCACTCAACGCTTTCCCACGAAAATATGCTATCTCCACCCCCAGAAAATTATTTATATCCCTCAGCACTGGAGATTGCTCATTACTACAGGGATTGGATTATTGAAGTAGAGCGAGAAAGGACAATAACGAATGCAATAACTAATATGAAAACAACCAAATCATCGACATTACCATTGAATGACCCCCTTTATTTTACTATTGAACAAATTAATCAGAATCTGGATATGATAGATGCGTTTCTTAACACAATACCCAGTTACTCTGCAACAAGATCAACTGCAAGGTCTGGTTTAAGCAATCGACAATTATGAGGAATGAAAATGTTCCAAGGAATCATTTACGGTAAAAAATCAACGGAATCAGGTTTCTCATACGAAGTACTTGCAAAAACGGCAAATTTACCGATTGAATCCTTAACCAAATTTGAGATTCATTGCAAAAGAATAATAGAAAATTTGTCTGATACTCCTCCCTCACCGGCATCATTAGTAGATTGGCAGTTTTTTCTGAACAATGGTTCATGCGAGTTATATGTAGTTTATTGGATATTAGACGGAGAAGAGTTTAAAATAGATAAAATTAATGCTTTTCTCTTTTCAGCATTAGATTTACAGTATGTTATCTTAAACCCATTCAGTTTGGAAGCAAGTCCATTTCTTCCTTTATCATCAAGTGGAGAAATAGTATTAACAAATGAAGATGATACTCCATCGTTTTCTGACCGATCGTCTTTCAAACGTTCAAATGTTTCACTAAGAAATGTTTTTGGTTCACGTGAAGGGTTAGTTTCTGTTCTTTATTCCTTACTTATTGAAGGGAAATCAACATTAACCATTGTTCCAACAGAACAGTCAACGTTTTTGATAGAGGCACTTGAAACATTGGTTGGAATACTTCCAAGCTTCTTTTTAATGGATCTAGCTGTGCAAACATTTCAATTACCGGTATTGACGCACTCAAGTCCAGCAATAGGTTTAATTCCTTCAAACAGATTAATAACTCCTGTTGATGCAACTAAATGGACTATTTTGGAGTTGGATAATCTTGATTCAGCTCTGTCAAAAAAGAGTGATTTTACAATATATCTAGCTAACTTAGGGCTTTCTGCACAATTTGATGAAGTCGATACTTTCAATGCTTCCGCTACTCAATATGTAGATTTTAATGAAAAGAATGCAATTGAAAAACTAGAAACTTTAGCTCAAGCATTTTTCCTAGCATCAGAATCGACTAGTTCAGAATTCAGTGTTGAGGGGAGACTATTATATCAGTCTGCTGATTTGCTAAATGAAGTACATATGGGCTTAGGAGCTCCTTATCTTAAACAAGCAATTGAAGTGTTAGTAAGATCGGGCAATATTAATGACTTATTTGAGGCATGCAAAATCGAAATCAAAATGCTTGAAAAACTTCAAAAAGAGGATTTAATCAATCAAGCAATTGAGGATTCGGTTTCGACATTAGCAACATTAATTTCACAAGGAGAATACAATCTTACTCTAGATTTACTAAATGATCATTTTGCTCTTGCTAAACTAGTACAATCAGATACGTTAATGAAAATGACTTTAGCAAGGCGTTTCGAGATATTGCTTGGTTGTGAAGATTATCAAGAATTAGAGCTTGGAATACTGGAAATATTCGACATAAGTCAGCAAATAGGTGATCAGTATGCCGTAGCTTACTTAGAAAATGTTTTAGCTGTTATTTCGCTTTCAACTTCTTGGACAGAAGAGGAAAAAACAAGTGTACTGACAAAGTTATTCTCACAAGCATTTAGTACCCTTCCACATAGTCCCAGAAACTTAACAACTTTCATTGCTGGTTTTGATAAGACAAAAGAGATAGAACAAGCAAAGAAAGCGTATGTAGAACTTGTTAAGTTAAGTGAGAGCGACATTCTGGAATGGCTTGATACAATATCTAAATACAAAAAATGGCTAATAGAAGTAAACTATTTTGATGATCAAGTATTAATTGATGAACTTAGTTCATACATTCTTGATCCTCGAATACTAAATGAATATGGGTCGAACCATCAAGAAATGGTTACAGACCTTCTTGACCAGCTTTCGGTAACAAATTCATGGATAGTTATTGAATCTTTGATGGAAACAATAATCAAAATAGCTGATCAATATTCGACGCAACTGAGAGTTAATCTTTTTGAGAAAATGGTTACCCAATTAGAAAGTTGGGACAAATTTGGTTCAAAGATCTTAAAACTAAGAAAGAGTCTAACAAGCCTTTATATACAGTTAACCAATTTCACGAAAGCGGATGAACATTTAAACAAAATATATGGACTACTTGACGCTTCTTTGGAAATATATGAAGATAATCTAAAAGCCATAATAACTCTCTTTTCAGAATCTATTCTAAAGGCTGGATCATGGCTTCTTTTAACGAGCTTAATGGAAAACACTATCAAATCTGGCGAAAGAGATTCATCAGTAGAATTATTCCTGGGTGAGATGTTTAAAGTTATAGAAGAAATGTCAATAAATGATTTAGGGATGAGAGATGAAGACCGACAAATAATTGTCCTTCATTTTTACCTAGAAGCAATGGGGTTAATAGAATCAATAAACAAGTTGGATGATTATTCGAAAGAGCTTGAAAAAAGTATTCGATATGCTCGATCATTTGAAGAAATAAATATTCTATTAGAACTCTGGAAGTTTGCTTGGAAAGCATATTATGAAAATCCTGAAAAATTATTGAATGCATATCTGGATTTTGCTACTTATTACGCTGAATTAAATGAGCCAAGAAAAGCTCGACAAATGATTTCTTATGCATTGGAACATTTTCCCGATAAAAAAGACAAGAAAACAATAATAGAGAAACAGCTCTTTATTGCCGAAAATGTAAATTCTCTAATTGTATCATCTAGCGAGCTACTTATTCTACAAGAAGAGATTATAAAACTTGAAGAAGATACAAAATCAGGTGATGTAGGTAGCATCATTCAAAGGTATGATGAGGGAGTCAATGCTTTAATCCTAAGAGACGACTTTCCGGCAGCTAAAAAGATGCTGTTAAATGCTATGGTGTATGCTGGGAAAAATGAGGAATCAGAGAAAGTGGAAGAATATGCTGTGATGATAAAGGATATTTTCAGCAAACAAATAAAAAATTATTCCAGAATAAGAGCAACAAGTTATAGAAATACATATCTTGAAGATTTAAGGCATAATGTATTTCAATTAATAATTCATGATAGACATAAAGAAGCAATTGAAATTATTAGAGCATTGATACAGGCAGAAATAGAACTGTCAGAAAAAACAACAAGTGTGGAAACAAAAATTGAAGATTTGCTTTCAGGAGAACAAACCTGCTGGGAATATAATTTATATTTTTCATCATTAGAAACGGGGGTAGAACTTTTTGCTGCTAGAATAACTCCTTTGTTTTACCAATTGTTAGATCTTACATTTATACAGAAAGAAAAAATACTACCCTTATTTGAGAAAAACTGGTCCAAAGTAAAATGGAACATCATTTTAAAGCAAAAAGAAGAAGTAGCAATAGAAATAACTAAGTTACTAGAAGCTATTTACGATGAAGCAATAGCCTATCAGAGCGAATTTCAATTAAATTATTTACAGATAGTGTTTAGATATATTTCCCAGATATGGATGACAACTTTAAGTGAAAAGAGAAAAATTGAGTTACCAAATGAAGAAATAAGAGAATTTTTTGTAAAAATGATAACGGAAATAAAAGAAAACATTGATGAAACAGAATTAGGCTCAAAAATAACTGCATTATTCGCTGATTTTGAGAACGAACTTCTTTCCTCTGAAAGTTCTAAAATATTAAATGTGATAAACGACAGACATGCCACTTTAACGGACATCTTAAGTGAATATACGACTAAAAAGGCTTTGAAACTATACTAATAATTTAAGATACATTTTCAGTGAATATAAGAAAAATTAGTCTGAATTGGCGTTTTCAAGTTCTAAAATATAATTCTTTATCAAACGGGCGTTATATAATTTAGTGTCAATTTCTCTTCGAATTCCTTGAGTATCATAATCAGGGAGTAAAAGATAAATCCTCATCATGCTGATTTCTGATAAAAGAACTTCATGTTTAACTCGTAAAGTTGCAAGATCCTCATCCATAAAATCCTCTTCAGTTAAAAGGTCA
The DNA here is from genome assembly GCA_030638685.1 of Candidatus Heimdallarchaeota archaeon. GTDB lineage: Archaea > Asgardarchaeota > Heimdallarchaeia > Heimdallarchaeales > DAOWED01 > DAOWED01. Next base: position 5,149 of record DAOWED010000144.1, read on the forward strand.
GCATCCACAAGATCGTCAATCACGTCAGTAGATGTATCTTTTTCAATTACACGCTCAAACGGTTCTCTTTCCAGCTCAAGATCAGTAGATTGAGCAGGAGGAGTCATAAGTTCTTCATCTAACGTTACTTCCTTGCGAAACCGAGCAATTTGTTTTTCCAAGGAGGCAATGTCGATAAGTTGAGAAAGACGAGTGGGGGGGTCTTCTTGTTCATCTTCTGATTCTAATGGGTCAGTCTCTTTAACCGCTTTGTGCACTTCTGAAGCGAAACCTTTGCTTTTCGTGAAGTAAGAAGCTATTCCCTTAACTAGTATATCAGAAGTTTCATCCTCACCTTCTTCATAATCGTCAGAAACAGGGGCTGAGCTAAGTTTTTGTTCAATAATGGATCTTATATTGTCATCAAGTGATTGCTCTGATTCCTCCTCATCATAAAAAATCTCAAAGTCGTTGCTTTCTTCTTCCTCTATAGCTTCAGTTATATCATCAAGAAGTGGTTCCTCTTCAAATAAAGCAGGAACAGCTTCTGTGGTTTTCAGTTTATGTGAATGTTGTTTATCTATAAGATATGAAGCCCGGCTTTCTAGCGTTTCAAGCATGAGGGTTGCTTTTTTAAGAATTTCTTTCAGCTGTTGGATCTCCGTAGAGATTTGAACCATGTTAATATCAACTTCGGAAGTATCAACCTTGAGTTTTTCTTGAACCTGGCTGGCAATTTGAATAGAACCGCTAATAATTAAATCAAGAGTTCTAACAACAGAGGGTGTTTCACGAAGCCATGGACCTTGAGGGTCCCATTCAATAATTGCATCTTTGCAAGCATCAAGATCTTCAATGTATGACGGATGATCATTATCATCGATTATCTTCAATGCAAATATTTTTAGCTTTGAAAGTTCTTCAAGGATTCTTATTCTAACATCAGACTCTTCATCAGAGCTAAAACCTCCTTTAAGAGAAACAGAATAGATGGTACGAATGGATTCAAGCGCTGAAATAAATGCATCAAATGTCATAATTTTCACTCTGAATAAATATTTTAAATATCAATGTCTAAATGCAGAGAGCGACGGTTTAGGGCAGTTGGGGGGGCTCTCTCTTGAATAAAAAGATATCGTGATTGAAGACTGGCTTTAATTTGCTCTGCAGTATCAAGGATATCTTCGGAATCTACATCCCAGAGAAAAAGGCTATTTTGCACATTATAACGGTAAAGTTCGCTGAGAGGTTCAAGGTTAGATGTAAGAGATTGATAATCAGGAGAATTGGTAGTAGGAAAAGGTTTTGACCAGGGATAAAGGTGTAATAAAAGATGATTAGAATTAGCTCTTAATTCATTAAGATCTTGACCAAGATGGGCACGTGAGCCTTCAATCAATTGTAATTCAGGATCAAGCATTAGAACAACCAAAATTTCAGTTGTAAGACCGGCTTCTTGTATAGTTTGATTAATACCAATTACAAGACGAGTAATTTGCTGAACTCTCCAATGCTGCCACATAGCGAGATGGTTGGGGGATCGTTTAATGTGCTCCATTGTAAAATCTCTACCTGCACCAATTTTAGAGCCAAATTCACGTAAACAGTTATCGCAGAAACAATATTCTTGGCGAGGATATAAAGAATTCTTAAGAAGGACACCTTGAATGGGGTATTGAATAACTTCTTTGATAATTTCACGAAGGTAATAATGATATGCTTCTTGGAATGGGCAAATCATTCCTTGAACCTTACTACCACCCGATTTAACAAGTTGAAAGTTAAGGTCTCGAGAAAGGTAATTATCAACGTGAGAGTTAACCAATGCAAAAACTTGAATACCAATATCATTAGCTATTCTTGCCATAGAACTGAAAAATTCAGGGTTTCGAGGGTCTGCAGGAGCATTCAAGCTTGGAAAATGAGTCGTGCCAGTTTCAGATTTAGCAACTAAACAAATGGTGTCTAAATAAGCACCATATTGAGATAGAGACTCATCGGGTTGCATAGTTAAGTCAGAGGGGTCAAGAACTAAAGTTGCACCTCTTAATAAAAGATCTCGAGTGTCCATTATTATCAAACAAGCTTCAGCCTTTCAAAGTTAAAAAGTTTTGTTCAGAAGAACAAGGAGATTGGAAAAAAAGAGAAAAAAGGATGAAATAACAAAAAGAGACACAGAGGTGGATAAAAAGAGCAAAAAAAAATTAAGCTAAAACAAAAATTAAATAAAAGAAAAAAAAACGAATTAATTATTTCAAAATAGTAGAAAAACATAAACAGAGAATTTATTAGCGTAACAACTTGATAAAAAAAACGTGGGTTAATTCCCATAAAACAAAAAGTCTAATAATAGAATAGGTGGACATTAAACAGCTGCACGAGGAACAAAAATGTCAGAAAGATTTCCATATGAAGACTTGATAGATGATTTATTTGAATCACTTGGACCAATAGGCGATTTCTGGAAAGGATTAGGAAACAGTGGTCAGTTTTTCTTAATGTCAGCCTTGCTAATGGTAGGGGTGGCAGGATTATTTATCATGATCCAGCAATTGATAGTACCCTGGGTAGAAAGAAAAGTAATGGGAAGGATGCAATCAAGAAGAGGACCAAGTTATGTAGGATATGCAGGAACATTACAGCTATTAGCAGATACACTAAAATTAGCAGTAAAACAAGACATTGTTCCTGAAGATGCAGATAAGTTTGGATTTACATTCGCAATAGCAGGGATAACAATTTCAGCAAGTTTGGCATGTGCGCCACTTCCATTCACTGGAAGAATAGTTATGTCAGACATGTCAATAGGGTTGCTTTACATCTTTGCAGCATTCGCACTATTTCCACCACTAATGTTTGTGGCAGGATGGGCGTCAAATTCAAAATATTCACTAATTGGTGGATTCAGATCTTGTGCACAGCTATTAGCTTATGAATTACCATTGATGGTAGCAGCAGTTTCAGCAGTATTATTAGCCGGATCAGCAAACCTAACTGATATAGTAGAAGCACAAGGAGGAGAGCTAGGCTTTTTATGGCTAAGAGGATGGTATATTTGGCCATTAATGATAGGATTTTGGCTATTTCTAATATCGGGGATAGCAGAGACGGAACGGATACCATTTGATATCCCTGAAGCGGAAGCGGAATTGGTTATGGGTGTAAGGACTGAATTTGCCGGATGGCGATATGCTTTGATCTTCTTTGTTGAATATATGCACCTTTTCATCAATCTTTTACTTGTTGTTCTACTCTTTATGGGTGGTTGGTTACCTTTCTTTACTTTTATGCCTGCTACTCTGGACGATTTTGTTGTGAGTGGCATTAGTAACATCTTTCTTATGGCATTTATCGGCGCTGGTTTCTTCGGTGGCTCAGTACTTGCCGTTTACTTACTTTTTGGTTTCTTCCGCAAACGTATCTATAACATGAAATTTTTCTTAATAGCCACAATTTCAGGCTTTGTTCTTTTCGGTGGATTAGGAATGATTATCGATGATTGGACAATTCCTGGTGAACTATTAACTGAAATTGCTCAACTTACTCGTATTTTTGTAAAAACATACATCCTAGTTTTCTTAGCAGTTTGGGCACGTGCTGCTCTTCCCCGTGTAAGAATTGATCAATTTCTCTCAATTGGTTGGTCTAAGTTTCTTCCCTTGGCCATTTTTAATTTGTTAATAGCTATAATAGTTGCTGGAGCTTACTAATAAACCGCTAAATCAGTTTTTTTCAAACTGTTTTTCCCTTCTTTTCCTAATCATTTTCTGATAGTTTTTTTCTTAGCATTCTCTTTTCTGTTCCACTAGGCCTTTTCTTATGTTATCGTTTTATTTATAAAATTTGAAAACTCGTTTATAAAAAACAACCAAGGAAGCATTTTTATTTACACTGTCTCAAATCTGGTCGAGAAGTATGTCAGAGGCTGAAACAAGTACTGAAATAGTTGTTTCCAGTGCTACTACTGGAAGTCGAATAAAGAGATTGAAAATCTATATTTTTAGGGTATTACATATTCATCCGTTTAAACGAACTCTTATTTATTTATTCAAAAGGCCAATGACTGAGATGTATCATCCTTTGCTAGAAGATACCAAATCAGAACTAACCATCACTCCGGCTTTTAGAGGATTTTTGGCACTTAATATGGAAAACTGTATAGGATGTCAGGCTTGCATGAAAATTTGTCCTAATAAAGTCATTACAATGGTTACTCGTGCTCCTTCTGATCCCGGGCAGAAAGCTAAGCGTTATCCCTCCTATTTTGCTGGTCGATGTATGTTTTGTGCTCTTTGCGCAGAAGCTTGTCGTTTTGAATCCTTATATCTTTCAAATGATTTTGAAGACGCTCCCTATACTAGAGAGAACCTTTGGTATACTCCCGAGCGTATGAATGAGGTTTATGATAAATACCTTTCACCAATTCAAAAATACGACTTCGAGGCCTGGCTTAAGAAAAAAGCTGAAGAAACAGCTGAAGCATAACTGCTAATTTTTTTCAATCTATGCTTCTTATATTTTTTTAATCCTTCCTTACTTCTTTTATTCATACTCTTGGTTCGAACACAAGAATCAGATCTTCTCTCTCCTGTTTATCTCGAATAGGCGGTTCTTTTTCTCACCTTTATTAATGGAATAAAACGACCTTTACGCTAAATGCTTAGTTGGATGGATAGACGCACAATTAAAATGCATTTTAATTTAATAATCAGTTAAACTAATTACAATCAAAGCCTTTTTAATTCACATAATTCAGCCTTTTACACGCGTTATATAATGCCAAGGCTAACTACAAATGGAGCTTCAGATAATTTATGACACTTGATTATTCATTATTCTTTTTTCTATTATTCGGATGTTTAGCAATAATCTTCGCTCTCGGGACAATTATTGCTAAGAAGCTAATGCACGCTGTATTAGCATTGTTCCTATTTCTTATTTCAATTGCATTGCTATTTTTACTGTTGAACAATGAATACTTGTTCGTTATTCAGTTAACTCTTTATTGTGGTGGAATTAGCGTATTATTTCTATTTGCAACCGTGTTAACTACAAATCAACACGAAACAGCTGACAAAACAAACTCTTACTGGTCTGGATTTATTGCCTTTGTTTTTGTTCTGGCTTTATCATTAGTGGTATATTCAATAGATTGGGCTTCTGACTGGGCAAACTATTCACTTGAAAAATACGGTGACCCGTCATTATTTAGAGAATTTTCTGAACAATTATTCAGAAATTATCCTTACACTGTTGCTTTTCTTGGATTATTACTGTTAGCCACATTAATAGGAAGTTCTAAATTAGCCTTGAAAGAGGAGGCTGAAGCAGCATGACAACAATTGATCTACCAATTATATTATTCACATCAACAGCCCTGTTTGGAATAGGTCTTTATGGTGTATTAACTCAAAAAAGTGCAATTCGAATACTTATTTCTGTAGAAATCCTCTTGAACAGTGCAAATATTAATTTTGTTGCGTTTTCAACCTATTCAGAAGGATATGATGGCTGGACAATGGCATTATTTGTTATGGCAATTGCAGCTGCGGAAGCCGCAATAGGAATAGCCATCTTTTTGAATGTTTTCAGGCGTTTTGGCAGTGTAAATGTACCTAGCCTTGTAGGCTTAAGAGAAGAGGTGTAAAAATGGTTTTAATGATAAATTTGGCTCTAATTTCAGTAATTGTTCCCATAGTAAGTTTTGTAATCCTTACATCTTATAGCGCATGGTGTTATTTCGGTAAAAAAACACCTAAACACATTGTATCTGCCGTTATGGGGGCTGGTTCAATGGGTATTAGTTCATTATTAGCAATTATTACTGCCATTCTCTTTTTTATTGATGGTAGTCATACTGAAGAAAAAAATTTTACGTGGCTTAAATTTGGTGTAAATGATGCTGGTAAGGCACCTTACACTTTTATTGTTGAAATAGGTGTTTTACTGGATGGTTTATCAGTAATTGGTTTTGCATTAATCAGCACTATAGCATTCATTATTCATTTTTATGCTGTTGAATACATGAAAGAGGATGAAGGACATGTTCGCTTCTTTGCAACAATGAACCTTTTCTCAGCTAGTATGCTATTTTTTGTATTATCTCCTAATTTTCTGCAAGCATTTGTCTTCTGGGAAATGTTAGGTATAACTTCTTACTTTCTAATTGGTTTTTGGTGGAAAGATAAACACAATGCCTTTTGTGGAAGAAAAGCCTTCATGTATAATAGAATCGGCGATGTAATGTTTATGGCTGGTTTCATTCTCTTGTACCAAGAATTCAGCACTTTTAGTTTCACAGAACTCAGTAATGCTGACTTTGGTCAAATGAGTGAAAGTAAAATGGCAATTATTGGGTTACTAATTTTTGGAGGAGCAATAGGTAAATCTGCTCAATTCCCTCTCTCGAACTGGCTCCCCGATGCCATGAGTGGACCCACTCCCGTAAGTGCATTACTTCATTCTTCAACTATGGTAAAAGCAGGGATCTTCTTAGTTGCACGAACTTTCTGGATTTATTTTAAGGTAGATAGTCACAATCATGTTGCTGACCTTTCCCCCGGAGCAGCCATTTCAGGGGCTACTATTGTTGCAGTTGTTGCTGGCTTCACTGCTTTATATGCT
>DAOWED010000117.1 GCA_030638685.1 Candidatus Heimdallarchaeota archaeon
AACAAAGATGTATCTGAAGGCTTGATTAGAGATGAAGTAATGATTACAGCAATCCAGCTGAAAAGTGCGTTGAACTCAATTGAAAAAGGGGGATATGTTGCACGAAGATTTCAAAAGGGAGGAAAAGGAAGATTAGTTTATGAGATGAGAGGAAATGGGGAGCCACCTTTAGAACAAGAAAGAATAAAAGCACAGAAGACCATTTTAACAACCATTCTTAACACTCAGCTTCCTCAAACAATAGATCAACTTGAAAGATATACTGGCTTTGGTATTGACCGGATTGTCCAGATTCTAACAGAAGAAGAACAAAATGGATTATTAAAAAGAGGAGCTTTTCTAGGAGGATCTAGAACAATACAGTATACTACTTGGGAGAATTATCAACGATTTAAGGAGAGTGAGCAAGAGGAAATCGAAGGTCTTTCAATTTTCCTGATCCCCCCAGGAGACCCCGTTATTCGAATGAATAGTTTAGCTTTACAAAAAATGCTTCCAACAATGGGATTTGAAGACCCAGAAATTATTAAAGCAGTGGTAAGACCTACCCCTTCCAATCATGGGTATCTAGTAGTTGTGAATGATCAAATTCAAGGGATAGTACTCATGAAACGAGTTGATCGTGAAAAATATGTTATCTGTGACCTAGTATTAAGTTCTTTATTAGCATTAGAGCCTAAAACAGTCATATCAGAGACGCTTAACCAAATAATTCTCTCTTATAGTAGACTGAGAACAGAAAAAGTTAAACTCGCTCTGAGCAAGATTCAAAGCATTTCACTAATTGATAGTTCAATGAAAGATTACAGATTTATCGCAGAAAGCTTAGGAATAGAGTGTTATTACGAATAATTCGTTTCACTCTAGCTGCATAATCAACTATCTGATTTTAGGGTACTTGTTAATGGGCCTACCTAACAGTGTGAGAGGGGCATTAACTAGATAGAAAAGAGCAACTTTATGAATTCCAGAAGTATTTAATCGTCTAACAGAGGTGTAAACTAACCCATGATGGTAACCTACCTTTGTAAGTTTAGAGGCTCGTAAAGAAAGTAAAATATCTTCTGAAAAGTCGAATTCTTCAGCAAATCCTCCGCTCTTTCTGAAAGTAGTACGAGCATAAACAGCATTTGTGCCAGAAAACCAGCCAAAATTAAACCTGTTAACGCAAAATTTGACAACGCTACTAGTTGGCCACCAGTAAGCATAACGATAAAGCTTCTTCGTTGAGAGTGGAAGAATTGGCCCTCCTGCCGCACCAATGTCATCATCTGAATTAAAACATTCTTCTATTTTTTCAAGCCAAGTTTTTGATGGAATGGAATCACCATCAAGGAAGGCGAAAACTTCTCCAGAGGCTTTCATTGCACCTAGATTGCGGGAATGACCAACATTTTTTATACCGTCAATAATTACTTGGTCTGCCTGTTCCTCAGCTAGGGAAATTGTTCGATCTGTCGACCCACCATCAACAACTATCAATTCCCAATCTTCGTGAGTCTGGTTATGTATCCCCCTAAGACACTTTTCGATTATCTTTTCTTCATTAAATGTAGGAATTATTACTGAAATTTTCACATTACTCACGAGATTAAGTTCTAACAAAGGTTCTGTTTCTTAAGTGTTCGTATTTCTTAATGGGATAGATTGAACTTATTATGGAGTTCTTTTCTTAGCCTTTTTCCACTTTTTTTAGTAAATTGCGAAAGAAGCATAACCCACTACTTGCTGCTTATCTCCAGCAGTATCACCGGAGGTAGCATATTTTAGCTGAAGGATATTACTCTGACGATCCTCAGTAGCTTTTAACAGAGTCTGTACTGGTCCATATCCACACATAGAAATTCTATTTTTCTTAACCGTTTCATACACCTTATCAGCTGACCCTGCTAATATTTGATCTAATACCAATTTATCTTGCTTGTAGGCAGTTTCATAGTTCTCTTGATGAGTGAAATCTGTACTAGCTATTACACAAATATTTCTTGAACCTATCACTTCAGCTATCTGTTTTCCGAGTAGTTGAGCTGTTTTAGGTGATTGATCCCTCAAAGTAATTGCTGCAAAAGGTACAGGTTCTTCTCCATAAATGTGCTGCAAAAAGGGTATTTGAACTTCAAGACTATGCTCATTTTGATGAGCCATATTGTCAATTTCAACTATTGTCTTTTCCTTTAGTTCTTTAACTAACTCTAAATCTATAGGATATGTGCCCAGGGGTGTTGCCCACCCTTCACCTGAGTAGAGTGCAGCATCTGTTTGACTAAACCTATGAGTTAGACCTATTAGAATTATGGCTTCGGGACGCTCATTCTCCGCTAAATGTAAGTAGGAGTGTGCAGCGATAGGTCCACTGTAAATAAATCCTGCGTGAGGAACAACTAAACCAAGTAATTTTTTTTCTTCCTTTTCAGGTGAGGGCAATTGACCGGGGCCTTCATCATGCAAATAACATGATTTAATTAATTCTTGTAAACCGCTCGCTGATGCCGGATAAAACATCCCAGAAACGACTGGTGATCTAGTAACCATACATAATATTGGTCAAAATGAATAATAACCTTTGTGGCTCCTAGTAATAATTAACAAAAATAAACACAGTAACTCCCAAAGTGATTCAAGAGGTTCAAAGAGTTTATAACTCATTTTAAACGCAATTTAAGGTCTGAGAAAAATATAAGTCAAATTTCATAGTTAGGGGTTTTTAAACGGTGTTCTGAATAAGGTAATAGTACCGTATTTCCCAATATTCATATACTTGTAATTATTTCAAGGGATATATCGAATTAAGACTACTAAGGTCACTATTGGGCGAATTTATATGAATACATCAATTACCACAATTAGAAAAAGAGATGGCAGTATCGCTGATTTCGATCATTCTAAGATCGAACATGCTATATTTAGAGCTTTTGAAGCTTGTAACCATGATCAAAGTCAATTTAAAGCATCAAGTCTAACAAAACAAGTCGTATCGCACCTTGAACTAGATAATATGAATGAAAGCAGTACTCCTACAGTTGAAGAAATTCAAAATATTGTAGAGAGAGTTATTGTTCTTAATAGTTATCCAAACGTTGCAAAAGCCTACATCCTTTATCGTAAAAATAAAAGTGATATCAGAGAAATAAAAAATGCTTATGTGCACGCAGAATCAGTTGTTGAGGATTATGTTAACGGTGTTGATTGGCGAGTTAATGAAAACAGTAACGCCGGTTATTCATTTTCGGGTTTAATGAATTACATTAGCGGAGCAGTTATTGCTAAGTATGCTCTTAATAGTCTTTATCCACCTCTAGTTTCAGATGCTCACAGGGATGGAACAATGCATATCCACGACCTTTCGGCTGGAATAATTGGTTACTGCTCAGGTTGGAGTTTGAAAACTCTATTAATCAAAGGATTTGGAAACGTTCCAGGTAAGTCTGACTCTTATCCTGCTAAGCATTTGGATGTTGTTGTTTCCCAGATGATTAACTTCTTGGGAGTAACACAAATGGAATTTGCCGGGGCTCAAGCATTCTCAAGTGTAGACACCCTATTAGCTCCTTTCGTTAAAAAAGATAATCTGACATACATTGAAGTCAAACAAAATATCCAAAGACTAATCTTTGGTTTAAACGTTGCTTCAAGATGGGGCTCACAGACACCCTTCACAAATTTAACCTTTGATCTTAAAGTTCCTGAAGATATGGTTGATGAAGCAGCTATTGTAGGAGGAGTACCCCAAGACTTTAACTACAGCGACTGTCAAAAAGAAATGGACATGGTCAATAAAGCCTTTCTTGAACTTTATTACGCAGGAGACGCTAAAGGAAGAATTTTCACCTTCCCGATACCTACTTACAATCTCACTAAAGACTTTGAATGGGATAGCGAAATTTCCGACTTACTCTTTCAAGTAACTGCCAAATACGGAATCCCATACTTCCAAAATTACCTCGGAAGCAATCTTGATCCCAAATCCATTCGTGCAATGTGCTGTCGTCTTAATATCAATCTTAATGAAATTATGAAACGACCAGGCTCTATGTGGGGTCCTGGAGACAATACGGGTAGCATAGGTGTAGTTACTATCAATCTTAATCGATTAGCCTATAATGCCAGAAATAAATTTAAAAATGATATACCAGCTGCCAAGATAGAATTCCAAAATAGCTTAAAACTTTACATGGGCTATGCTAAAGATTCTCTTGATATTAAACGCAAAGTAATCACCCAAAACTTAGAAAACGGTTTAATGCCATATACTAAAGAATATCTTGGTTCTTTCGATAATTATTTCTCAACTATTGGAATTAACGGCTCTCATGAAGCTTGTGTTAATATTCTTGGAGAAGGAATTCAATCTGTTGCGGGCAAAGAGTTTATTATTGAAACTTTAGAGTTCATGAACAGTGTGCTTCAAGAATTTCAAGTTGAATCAGGTTATCTCTTCAACCTAGAAGCTACTCCAGCTGAATCAACTGCTTATCGTTTTGCTCAAAAAGATCAAGAACTTTGTCCTGGTGTCTACTTATCAGGTACTGAAGAAACACCCTATCTTACAAATTCTTCTCATCTCCCCGTAGATGTTACAGAAGATGTATGGCTTGCATTAGAGCACCAGAATGATATTCAACCCCTCTACACAGGAGGAACCATGTTTCACACCTTTTTAGGTGAAAAAATTAATGACCCAGAAATGTGTAAAAAACTTGTCTTTAACATTGCCACTAAAACAAGGTTACCTTATTTCTCTATTACTCCCACATTCTCAATTTGTAAAAAATGTGGTTACATAAGTGGAGAACATTCATCCTGTCCTGATTGTGGAAGCAATTGTGAGATTTTCTCTAGAATAGTAGGCTACTTCCGTCCAGTTAATAATTGGAATAAAGGCAAAAAACAAGAATTTGTTGAAAGAGCAACCTATTCGCAACCTCAAGTTAGCAGTCTTTTAGAAATCACTACTCAAGAAAAAAGTGGTTCAAATGGAACAAGCACAAATCATTCTATAGTGAATGAAAAAGGAATTAGTAGTTATGTTATATTGACCACTCCTTCTTGTCCTAATTGTCCTCAAGCTAAAGAATTGTTGAAAAATCACCCTATAACCAAGGATCTTCAAGGTACTGAGAAAAATGCTATGATCCCAGATGAAGCAACCAAGGGTTTAATTAAGCAATTCAACCTCCATTCTGTTCCTACTGTTGTCTTCTTTGATGAAAGCAACGAAGCGATTGGCTCTTATTCTGGAATTCAAAGTATTCAACAATATCTTGAATAGCCCAAAAATAGGAAGGAAATCAATGTTTCTCAGTGGTTTCAACAAACGTTCATTAATTGATTTTCCAGGAAATATATCTTCTGTAGTCTTTACTTCAGGTTGTAATCTGGAATGTGGTTTCTGCCACAACTATTCCTTAATCAGCCATAATATTGACCCAGATAGCTTAGTTAGCTGGGATTCAATATTAATCTACCTCAAAAAATATCACGACTGGTTAGATGGAGTAGTTATTACGGGGGGAGAACCCCTCTTACATAAAGAAACAGAACAGCTCCTTCGAGATATTAAGGAGCTCAATTTGAAAACAAAACTTGATACTAATGGTACTTTTCCTGAATTTCTTCAAAAATTACTTGATGAAGAGTTATTAGATTATGTCGCTATTGACTTGAAAACCTCATGGGATAAATATCATCTATTAGGAGCCTCTGAAAAACAAATCGAAAAAATACAAGAAACAATCCAAATTTGTAACAAGTACGTGAATAAAAATAATAAACAACCATTGGCTAAGATTGAACTAAGAACAACAATGGTACCATCACTTGTTTCTTGGGATAATTTTGATGAGATCTTGGAAATCGTTCCTGAAAAAGTTCTTCTCGCTCTTCAACAATATAACCCAGAAGGAGCGTGGCAGGAAGAATATCTAACACAAAAATATAGTAGTAATGAACTTATCAAATTCCACAGCTATGCACAAAATAAAATTAACACCGTTTTAAGAAAAGAAATTACATGAAGTGAAAAAAATGATTAAAGAGCACGAAATTATTATTTTAGGAGATTCAGTCTCCACGAAAGGTTATGTCAAGTTAATAGATATAATGGGTGATGAGGAAAAAATAGTCAGAAATGCGAGAGTTTGCACTGCAACAGATACCCTTGATATTTCAGAGATTGAAAAAGAAAGGTTAATTCGCTTACTTGTAATTCAAGATCATGGAACACCTCTTGAACATGTTTCTATCACACTAAAGGTTAAATCACCAATCTTTGTAACTAGACAATGGTTCAGACATAGAATTGCATCTTATAACGAAAAAAGTCAAAGATATACTAGTAACGAACCTGAATTTTTTATTCCCTCAAGCTTAAGAGTGAAGAAAAAGGATTGTGAAGTAGAAGTGCTTTTAGAGGAATATGCTTCTCTTCTTGATCAAATAAAAACGCTATACAACAAAATGCTAGATCAAGGAGTAGTTAAAGAACAAGCTCGTCTTATTCTCCCTCTATCAACTTATACAGAGTTTTATGTAACATCTAATCTTCGCTCTTTACTTAATTTCATTAACTTAAGAGCAGATAAACACTCTCAAACGGAGATGAGAAAGTATGCGAATGCAGTTGCTGAGATAATATCAGAGATTTTCCCAGCAGTCTGGCATTATTTTTGTTATGTAAATCGTCGATGTATCAATCCTCATTGCTTCCTAGAAGGAGAGCAAGAAACGATTTCTATAGACAAGGACAATCAAGAAAAAATCAATGTAGAAGTAGTACGTTGCAATAAATGTGATGTTCATCCAAAATATTACGAGAGATTGAAAGCGTAATAATACTGCAAGATAAACCTTGTTCAAAAAATTTGAAAATAACTAAATAGAAAAAAATAAAAATT
>DAOWED010000209.1 GCA_030638685.1 Candidatus Heimdallarchaeota archaeon
CATATGACCGTCCTTGAAAAAGTAAAAAGGCGTCTTTTAATCACAATAAAACGAGGATAAACAAATCGTTTTTTCCTTTTTCCGTGAAAGTTATTAATCTGTAATTATGTAAAGTAATTATGAAAAGAAAGTCTTCAATAATTAGCACATTTTTCTTCCTTGTCTTGATCTTCCTTTATTCAATGCATACTGGTGCTGGAAGCACTTATCAATGGAGTGAAGAAATAGTTGTGGGGGCATCATTCGATTTTAAAATATCTTACACCGTAGATGGGAAGGCAGCTATTGATTCAGATAATAATCTGGAAGATGGAACAACTTGTTTTGTTAAGGTGATTGAAGAACCACTTTTCCCTTGTTCTTTAGGCTGGGTCTCCATAAAAGTTGATAATCAAGAAATTGATGAGACTAGTTTTTTTGTTCAGCAAGGAATTGTCGAATTTTTTCTCCTTCCACTTGATTTCCTAAGTGCTTCAAACCTTTTTAGTTTAACTGATGGATTATTTGTTCATTCCAACACTACAACTGACACATTTCTTGAAATAAAATCAAGTGCCGATACAGGTGCCCTTCATTCTTTTTTCTTTTCTCGATCTTCTGATAATGGAATTATTGTTTTAAAACTTGATCAAACATCAGATGAAGCGTCTTTTCCCCTTCCCAGCTTAGGTTTGTTATCTGGGTTTGCCTTCTTTTCGGTTGTAAAAAGAAAAAAGCAGAAAATCTAATTATCTTCTATTTCTCTTTTAGCTTTCAACAGGGATTGATCGAGCAACTTTTCGAGTTGACCAAACTTCTTCTTTTAGTAAATCTCTAATGGCTGTTCTTATTGCTTCTGATCTATTTGGATATCGGGCATTTCTAACTAAATCATCCAGATCCTGAAGGTATGCTGCTGGAAGATGAACCGTTACAAGTCGCATGAGTGAAAATGATCATCTCTATTAAAATAAGAATGTAATACCCAAAGAATATGAGCAGATTTCAGTAATACTTGAGTATGATTTCCATTAATATTCACAGATTAATGTGAAGATATTTAATAGTAGGAAAAACATAGATTATTAGGAGATATTGGAAGGAATGGATAAAGATAGAACTGCTAAAATTCTTGACACCTTTATTAAAATGATAGAGAAAGAACCTTTCTTAAATTATGATACAGAAGATCAAGAAGATATTAGCAAAAGTGAGATGATTAGCGAAGAACCTATCTCCGAGGAAACAATTGAAAGTATTCCTGAGGAAACTGATATTGAAATAGATAGTTCTTCTGACCTTCAAGCTAAAGATAGTGAAAAGGAAAAAACAATAATCGAACCTTGCTATGTTTCAATTTCAACCAATCTTCCTACAAATGAGGAACTTCTTGTCGAGTTTTCAATCGAAAATGAATCTCTAAATGAAGCTACTCTTCTTGATGCCAAATTATTGATGATCCCAGCTATTCTCCTAAAAGCTGATATCTCTTTATCTCCATCCAAGTTTTCTCCTTCTTTAGTGCATCAATTAACGGAGATAGGGTTTAATGCTAATCTTCTTGAAACCACATTAAAATCGGAACAATGTTATCCATTAGGGCAATCAGTTCTAATAGAGAATGCCTCAGGTAAAAATAAATTGATTGAATTACCTTTTTCATGTTTTCAACCATGGTCATTAGAAATACCTGATTTGAAGAATGCATCACCGACTCTCCCATATGAGTCAAGAGCTTATCATGAGGTTCCAGTATCATGTGATCCAGCTAACACCATTGAAACTTTTGAGAACAGCTGCTTACTATCATCTGCCTCAAATTTTGGGTTACTAGATTCTCTTAATTCACTAATAATGGAAAATCATTCTTTTCCAAGTTTAGAAGAGGAAGAAGAAGAAGAGAATCAGCTGCTAATTGATAAAATGAGAAAAGCGGAAAAGAAAGTCAACAAAGCAAAAGAGCTTCTTGATGAAACCAAAAAAGAAAAGGAAATGGCTCTTAACGAAGCTCAAAAAAGAGTTGAAATGATTAACACAATTCAAGACCAAGGTGGGAACAAAGCAAAGATTCAGCAACATACTCTGGCGTCTGAACAACTGGTTAAACAAGCTATGGAGCTTAGCTCAAAAATAAAAGAGATAACTAGCATTCTTAAGAAGAATAAGAGTGATTATGAAAAATATAGTAACGATCTTATTGAAATTTCAGAAAGAAATGGTATCTTGCCTTCAAGTAAAGAACTTGCAACCATGATTCTTGATGAAATTCCATCATTAACCAAAGAAGATTTACAGTTCAAGCTTCATACTTGTAAATTTTTCATCTTCTCATGGTTCATTACTGTTAATCTAAAAATGGAAAATGACGAAAAACTTGTCCATGCATTAATTTTTGATATTAATAACTCAACAAAGACCATTAAAATCAATATTGTTCAATCTTAAATTATGCAATTACTCATTAGTCGAGGATTTTTTATTAAAATCAGTTCAAGTCAAAATAGGCACTAGTTACTGTTAATTCTGATGTTGAAGATTTTCATTTTGATGTATTCATGAGTAAATAAGAAAGAAAGTGATTTTATGGGATCAAAGACCACACCTTATCATGGTAAAAATTTATTGAACTGGTGTAAGTCATGTAATTTACCGTGGGTTGGAAGTAAAAAATGTAAGCAATGTAACGGATCAACGGAAGAAGTTACCATAAGTCCACCCTATGATTTTAGACCAGCTCAAAAATACGATCTAGAATTGCTAAAAAAACTAATAATCGAGCTTTACGGTGAAAAAGGATGGAATATAATAACCCAAGGGCAAGAAATTGTTATTCTTAATCATGTTTCTAGCCAAGAACATGCCGAAGAAGTTATAATAAACGGTCAAATAGTGGGTTTTCAAAATTTTAACATGTTAAATAATGAATGGGAGTTTAAACCAAGAACTCAAGGGGCTCTTATTCTTCATCAAAATGGAATAAAAATGAGGATAATTGTCGATTCCGGAGCAACAACACCAATTCAAAAAAGAGGAGCAAGTGTTCTCGCCCCAGGAGTTATCAATATTGATAAAGGGCTTAAAAAAAATGATTATTGCTTTGTTTGTAACCAAGAAAATGAACTTCTTGCTATCGGTCGAATGAAGATTGATGCAGAAGAGATTACTTCAATGGAAAAGGGGATTGTAGCTTCAAATGAAGAAAGAATTAAGGTCAATCTTGCTGAAATATCATCAGAAAAACCAACTTGGAAGGAAGTAGTTTCTTATCACAAGGAAGTTATTGAAATATGGACAGAAAAAGCCAATCGCTTCATCAAAGGAGTAATGAACAGACTTAAGCGTCCTATAGCCGTATCATTTTCCGGTGGAAAAGACAGTTTAGTCACTTTAGACTTGGTTTACAAAACTGTAAAGGATTCCGGTAAAATCAAGGTTATTTTTGCAAATACTGGGCTGGAGTTTCCAGAAACGCTTGAATATATTGAAAAAACAATTGCTTATTATAATCTTGAGAAAGATTACATTACAATACCAAGATCAGATGAACATTTCTGGGAAACGGCTAGAACCCATGGACCACCAGGAAGGGATTTTAGATATTGCTGTAAATTCTCAAAACTAGGACCAATTCAAGATATGCTTACCACTGAATTTGAAAATTCTAAGGTTCTTTCTTTTGTTGGGCAAAGAAGATACGAATCAAAAACAAGAGCTGAGAGTGGACCGGTTTGGTCTACTCCTTGGGTTCCAAACCAAATAAATGCTTCACCTATTCAAGACTGGCCAGCTATGCTTATTTGGCTTTATACTTGGTACAACAATTTACCGGCTAATCCACTTTATGAAAGAGGTTATGCCCGAATTGGCTGCTGGCTCTGCCCTGCTAACTCACTTAGTGAGCTTGAACTCCTTAAGGAAACGCATCCCGATATGGCTGAAGAACTCTTTTCTTTCCTTGAAAAATGGAGAGAGGAAAATAATCTCCCTCAAGGATATATTGACTATGGTCTCTGGAGATATAAGAATACTCCAACTAAAATCAAGCAGCATCTAGAGCATCATAATATATCATATACTCCCGAAGAAAAACCTAAAATCGAACACATACAAAAAATTCTTATTGGTGATGGAGGTATCTCTCCATGTCTTCAGGGAGGATATAGTATTGAAGGTCGAATTATTCCCAGCCCACAACTCGAATCCGTTAACATGTGGCTAACTTTTGCTGGCAGAAGTGACTTCAGTGAAGATTTGGGAATGATTTTTGTCAAAAAAGGAAAAACAGCCAGTTTTCAACTATTTTCAGATGGAACTTGGAAAGGAAGAATAACTTACAAGAAAGATCTAGATTTCATAATCAATGTATTAGGCTCTGTTTATCGTTATGCTGAATGTAACGGATGCAGTGCTTGTGTTGGTTCTTGTCCTCAAAAAGCTTTATCTCTTTCTAAAGAAGAAAATAGGTTAATTATTGATGAAGAGGCTTGCACACATTGTTCTGAATGTTTGTCCCACTGTCCAATCATCACTTTTCTGTATAGAGATGAGATGGAAAAACTAAAGCGTAAACTACTCTCTGATTTCAAAAAAATAAGTAACAAGTAATTCAAATCACCAAAGCTAAAAGGTTTGATCTACAGTTATGTTTTTTCTTCTCATTACTGTCCTATTAGATATATCTAAACAAAAAATAACATCATAACTATCACTAAAGACGTTTTTACATTTGTAAAAGGTACAATGCAAATAAATAAAGAAAGAAGGATTAATCCAACATGTCAAAGTTGTTAAAATATGAATTAATGTTGTTAAAATATGAATTAATAGATGCAAAAAAATAAAAGCTCACCAAACGTTTATATAGATGATTTTCTAGAAGAATAGTAAGCGTGTTAAACGCTAAAACTTGAAACACAAGTGAAAAATATGAAAACTAACAAAATAGGACTATATATTGTATTAGCACTTTTAATCACTCCTGTGCTTGCCACAGGGTTTGCTAATGCTTCTTCGGAAGTACAAAATGCCTTTTTGGCAAAACCAGTTAAAAAAACTGTAAGCATTACAAATCCCGTTGATGGGTCAACAGCTTCTGGAACAGTTACGATCACAGTTACAACAAGTGATGGAAGCACTCCAGACATCTACATTGGTGAAACGCTCGTTACTCATGCTTTCAGTTATGATTGGGACACCACTGGAGAAGCAGATGGGTCACAACATATTATAAAAGCACAACTGGATAGAAAAACCAATGATGAAGTGACTGTAACAGTCGATAATGGCGGAACTCCACCTCCAGAGGGAATGCCCTGGTGGAACGATGCTATCGATGTTGAAAAGGCACATGCAGCCGGTTATACTGGTTCCGGGACAGTAGTTGTCATTATTGACACGGGTCTTGGTAGCAACTGGGAAACTCTTTTCCCATCCGAGAATATACTTACTCAGTATTGTATGTCTCAGACAAAAGAAAAGAAGAAAGATCGAGTTGCTTGGAATCAAGATACAGAGGGTCATGGTACCGCATGCACTGCAACTGTCATTGGGTATTATCTTAACGATCAATTTGTTACTGGAGTAGCTCCAGATGCCAAGATTGTTATGATCCGAACGATCTACTGGGTCGGAGGACTCGGTAGAAGTGCAGTAACTGAGACCGAGATGCTAAACGCGTGGGCTGAAGCTATCGATTATGCTCGTGACCTCCATGCTGGCGATCTTTCCAGTTACAACATGATTGTATCCATGTCTTTGGGCTATGACAATACTAATGCCAACCTTAACAATGCTGTTGATGGTGCAGAGGCTGAGGGTATTGTTGTTGTTACCTCTGCCGGTAATGCTGGCCATGAAACATCTACCACTGCATATCCCGCTAATCTTGCAGACACAACAAGTGTTGCTGCTGCTGGTTGGGATGGTTACACTGAAGCTTATGGTATTGATGGTATTTTTGGTGACATTCCTGAGGATGATTTCAGCGGTTTACACATAGCTGACTTCTCATCTGGCGGAAAAGTAGATGTAACTGGTATTGGTGAGAACATGGTTCTTCCACAAGTTGACGGATATTATTATATGTCCGGTACCAGTTTCTCCTGTCCACAAACAGCTGGTGTATTTGCCTTAATGTTCCAAGCATGGGGTTCTCAATCCGTTCAATGGTTTGAAACTAAAATGCAAGACTCTTGTTATTGGGGTTCTGGCATGACTTCATTCGTTTGGGGTACTGGTTTCATCCAAGCTGATGCTGCAACTGCCTAATGCTGAATTAAATGTTAATGTAATATTAATCCGTCGTTAGAAAAACAACTCTCCCCTCCAATTTTTTTTATTTAACAACAGATTCAGACAAAATGCAAAGAATTTCATACATTATAGTTGCTCCAACTAAAGAAGTTACACCTGATGGATCCAAACCGGGAGCAACTTCAACAACATCAGCTCCTATGAGATTTACTCCACGCAATCCTCGAATTAAAGATTGGGCCTCAAGAGTTGTTAATCCTCCTATTTCAGGAGTTCCAGTTCCTGGTGCAAAAGCAGGATCAATGCTATCAATATCGTACGAGAGATAGGTAGGCGTTTCACCGACAATATTTCTAATTTCTTTCACAACTTCTTCGACTCCTAATTTGGTAAATTCTTCCATGAATATGACCCGCATACCTGAATTTATTGAGAAATTCCATCCCTCTTCAGAATTTGCAGCCCCCCTAATACCGACCTGTACAGATCTTGAAGGATCAATTAAGCCTTCTTCAACTGCGCGTCTAAAAGGCGTCCCGTGAGTGTATTTATATCCTAATTCTTCATCATAAGTATCTGTATGAGCATCAAAATGTATCAAACTCAAGGGAACGTTAGGCTTAAGCGCTCTTAATATAGGTAATGTTATCGAATGATCACCTCCAACACTCAAAGGAACAACTCCAGCAGAATAAATTTTCTCATAAAATAATGAAATATCAGCTAAAGCTTCTACTACTTCAAATACTCGAGGAATTGGAACATCACCAATATCACCAATCTTGCATAAGTCATATGGATTGACTCTAGTTACATGATGTATACTTCGCATCATTGTAGATTTATTACGAATTTCTCTTGGTCCATGTCTGGCACCGGGGCTAACTTCAACAGCTCCATCATATGGTACACCAACTAATGCAATATCTATTTCTGATAAATCTGTAACTAATGGAGTTCTCATAAATGTCGGTATCCCACCATATCGGGGGGCATGTATTGGATTAATTGTAGTGTCCATTTTTTCATTCATCATTAACATAGGTAACAGATGAAAATAAAGGTTATGTAGACATAATATCTAAAAAAGATTTGTTGAAATCTTTCATTTACTTTTTCTTCTTTTAACAATCAGATAAGAAAGATTAAGGCAGAGAATAGCTGGAAAATTTCACTTGCTGTTGCGTATTCGTAAGATCTAATATCTTTGTAAAAATGCCTTTGAGGAGTATTTAACCGTGATATTGTTATATTAAATCAATTATTTGCTGTGCGATAATTGCAGCTCTTTCTACTGTCTTATTGCATGTTTCTATTCGTTCAGCAGATAATGGATACGTCCCATCTTCTTGTAAATGTGGTTCAAGTATTTCTGCACACACAAGAGTATTGAAATCTTCATTAAATGATCGCTTAAAGCCTACAACATTTCCAATTATATCATCTGTGCTTAATCCTTTTTCAGAGAGGATAAAACTCAACGCAGCCAATCCCCCAATTGCTGACCCACACATTAATTTTTCTTCAGGCGCGTAACCTACAAATGGAACGAGAGATTTTAAAAGAGTTGCACTAGCTTGTGGAAAGTCGTTATAATCTAATAATACACAGGCAACAGTGATAGCGCAGTTTTGGTAAGAAAGCAGTTTTTCTTTAACTTGGTTAGCTAAATCTAGATAGTTACTCAAATTTTACACCTAAAAAAAAGATATTTTAGAGACTTATTAAATATGTTATATTGAATCAATTATTTGCGGTGCGATCGTAACTAATGGTTAAACATGTTTAGATGTTACGTTTGATATACAATTGTTTTAGAATTAGACATTCTTCTTCAAATTATCTAGATGAAGAATCATCTGCTATGTTTATTTTTATGAATTGAATATAAGTTATTAAGTCCTTGAAGCTTAGATACGCTAAGTGTGACAAAAATGTCAGAATATAATTATTTTCATTTTCTTGAAGAATATAAATATATCAGCCTTACCACCTATCGAAGAAATGGGAAGGCAATTGCAACACCAGTTTTTTTTATTGAAAATAAAGGAAAACTTTACTTAACAACCAATCAAAGCTCAGGTAAAACCAAAAGATTAAGAATAAAAAATAATAATAAGGTAGAAATAGCTTCATGTACACTAAGAGGAGAACTTTTAGGAGAAAGTGTAGAAGCTGTAGCCAGAATTATGAGTGATGGAGAAGGTGAGGAAGAAAGAAAGTTATTTAAGCAGAGATATGGGATTAAAGAACGAATTTTTTCATTTGTTTGGTGGATACGACACCGGATACAACGCCAAAAATATATTTTGATAGAAATAACTCCACCTAGTTCTTCATAAACGATCTGATAGAGCTTGGTGCTTTACTAGAGATGCCTATCTTGAGGAGTTTATGAATTGAATTAGATCTATTTATCTAGTTGATTACTCACTAGTCCCTTCTTCAGCTAACTTCAGTGAGTTTTCTAGTTGATTCATGATAGTAATTATCTGATCTTCAATTTTTTCAATATATTCCAATTTTTGATCCTTTTTCAGTAATGAACAATTATTATGAATTACTGTAAGCTGATTTTTGATGTTGTGAGTTATAGAATGAGCAAATTTGCTTAATTCTTCTTTTTGGCGCATTAGTTCCTCTTCAATTTGCTTACTTTTAGTAAAATCAACGTCAACACCTCGATACCCTATTAATTTGTCATTTTCATCAAGAATAGGCACCCCACTAGTTGACAACCAAACCTCTTCTCCATTCGACTTAATATTTCGATTAATAAATTCCCGAAATGGTTGTTTTTGTTCAAAGACTTCAAAAGCCATTTTTTTTATTCTATTACGGTCTTCAGGATGGAATAAATCATAAAAATGCTTTTTACCTACAACTTCATCTTGCTTGAAACCAAGGATTTTCTCTACCGCAACACTACAGTAAGTATACAAGCCGTTTACGTCAACTTCCCACACCCACTCATGAGCATTTTCTGTTACTTGAATAAAACGTTTCTCACTTTCTTCTAGAGCCCTTTTTATTTCTCTTCGGTTAGTTATATCTCTAAAAATGCCCAAAAGATAGGATTTACCTCCAAAAAAAACAGGACGAGAGCTTATATCTGCATAAAAAATAGTACCTTCTTTTCTCCTAACAGGGAGATCAATTGCAACGCTCATTTCTTCTTTTGATTGTTTTTCAAATTGTTCAATTACATAAGGCAAACTTTCCTTGGGATGAATATCCAAAACGCTAAGATTAAGTATTTCTTCAAGTTCATATCCTAACATTTTGCATATCATTTTATTTGCGCTGATGAATTTTTTAGTTTCGAGACTAGCTACCAGAAAACCATCATTTGCTTCATTGAAAATTGTTCTGAAACGCTCTTCACTCTCAAGAAGAGCTTTCTCGCTTTCTTTAAGTGATAATTTTAATTGTCTTTGACTTAAAGTCTTTCTAATAATATGAGCTAATTCGGCATAAAGATTTTTAGAATGACCTGTTTTCATTAAATAATAATCTGCTCCAAGATTCAATGCTTTCATTGCGACTTCTTCGCGTCCTTGACCTGTAAAAATAATCACAGGTATTTCATACCCACTTGATCGTATTTTTTCAAGTAGTTGAAGCCCGTCTAATTCTGGCATCTTATAATCAGTAACAACTATGTCAAAAGAATTAGAAATGATTTCATTAAACGCCTTTTGAGGATTAGAAATTGTCGTACATATGAAAGTTGGGTCTTGGTTTTCTAAGTAAGTCTTTGATATATCTAAAATCCCCTCTTCATCATCAATTAACAAGATTTCTGGCATTTGTATATAAACCTCCTACTAGAGATTTGATTTGATTATTTGTAGATCAGAGTTATGATAATATTAGAAAAACGGCGATAAATTGAACTTATTTGATTTTCCCGTTTTGCATTTATTTTCTCTGATTATCTTAATTTCATTAATAATTTTGGATTGTCTCTCTTATATGATATATATCTCCTAATCTTATTTATATCTTTTACTCATTTTATATCAGTATATAGCTCTAAAGTAAATTAGTTTCATCGTTAATCAACAGAAGTAACCTTTTACATAATTTTATTATTAAAATAATTTATTTCGACTTAGGTTTGATCTTCATC
>DAOWED010000083.1 GCA_030638685.1 Candidatus Heimdallarchaeota archaeon
AACAAAGATGGAATTGTTACATTATATAAAGCAATTGTGATCCCTGGATCTATTGCAAGAACCCCTTATGGACAGGGGATCTTCAAAGGACTTAGTCTTTTGAGGGTCTACTACGACAAACAGCCAAACGTTAAATGAAAGTTTCTCGAAAGAGTTGTGAGGACTCGTAGGAAACCCCCACCGCATGCAGAGCGGAGGTGGTGGGTAGTTCATTAGAAACAAAAATATAGGTAAAAAATTGAATTTGAAATGATTGAAATGACAGAGAACGAAATAATGTCAATAATGGTAACCTCTGGAACTGAGGATAAGTTAATGGCTCTTGGAACAATTACTCTAGGGGCTGTAACAATGGATATGGATGTACACATTTTTCTAGCTTTTTGGGGATTAGAAGCGTTTAGAAAAGAAGCTCCGCTAACAAACCCTACTAGTATTGAAGGAGAACCTTATGATCAAATCATGAGAAAAAATATGAGAGAAAAGGGATTAGGAAACTGGCGAAAAAACCTCGAAACTGCTAAAGAACTGGGTAATGTCAAAATCATTGCTTGTTCAAACATGTTAGCTTTACTTGATATTCCTGAAGATGATTTCATAGATCTAGTAGATGAAGTCTCTGGAATAGCTACTTACATTTCAGCTGCTTCTGACTCAAGCTCAAACATCTTTATCTAAAGCTGTTATACTGTTATTCTTTCTCAAATACTTCTGTACAACCAATTACTATTAATAGGTTATCTGAGATGTGTGTAATGATAGATAATGGCAAGACGTAGCGCAATTGATCATCCAATTTTTGAAATGATTTCTAATTCAACCCGAAGAAAATTATTGCAATTGATAGCTTGTGATGAACATTATGGCAATCATTTAGCTAAAATAGTCGATGTGTCAATTCCTACAGCTCATCGACAACTTGCTTTTTTGAGCAATGACGGTGACCGAGAAGACCGGATTCGTTTAATAGAGAAAGGAAAACCAACTAAAGAAAGCATTTCTGGTCATAAAGGAGCAGAAGCCCAACCTTATTTTATAAGTACTGAACTACTTACTCTTTTTGCTATTTTTCCTAATTTAATTTATGCTAAAGTATTAGATGAAAAAGATCAAGATTCTAACTTCTATGATACTGCCCCTTATGATGAAAAATTGGAAACCCTCGATCCTGAATTGATCGATATCTTTAGCTTGATTAAAGAAAAGAACAAGACTATTGGAAAAATTCAAAATCAGCTTTATAAAGAGTTGAGCGAAAAAAGTGAACTTTTAGGGAAATATCATGAACGAATGAAAGAAATTTATCAGTTAGATTATGAGGAAAGTAAATTACTTCACGCTTTGGCTTGCATGGGTGCTAACTGTGTAACTGATTTTCCACTTGAGCTTGATGAAGAAGAGCTGCAAAAAGTTCTAGATGAAATAACCAACAAAGCAGAAACACTAAGTTAGAAGTACTAAAAACTCTCAAAACTCTCAAAACTCTCAAAACTGAACTAAATTATTCATTTTGATTCAGAACATGTTTTATATTACTAATCTAACAAATTTTTAAGCCATTAACTAATGTGATTAACTGGGCATAATCCTAGCTTTCCGAGAATAATTTGAATGAAAAAGGTGTATTTTATGATTACTAATCTAGATTTTAACCAGTCAATACTAGTGATCAGTAGCATTCTTCTATTCTTAATCTTAGGGATTTACTTCTTCTTCGGTCGATGGACTCGGTTTTTACTTATCTGGCACACTTTCTCTATTCTTCTAGGAATAAGTGTTCATTTGACTTTTCTTTATGGTTTGTACTATGATCACTCGTTATTTATTGATTTAACATTTTTCTTAATGGTTATTGCTGCCGGAAATTATCTCTATGGCGTCTCCAGGGTGAGATATGGCTCATACATTCCTCCTCCCTCACTTTATATCATAGTGCTAAGTTTGATTATCATGTTCGTCAGTTTACCCTATGTAGCCCATTACCCCTATCATTTCTTCTGTTTTACCACTCTTGTTGTAATTGCTTATTATGAAAATGCAGTAATCCGTGGTTTACCAAGTGAAACCGTTAAGCTCCCTAGTTTGATTTTTTTGAGCACCAGTGCATTTGCTTTAATGGTCATTGAAATAGCCTTTCTTGGGGAATTAATTGCCATAGATCCTAATTATATCCCACTAGTTGGTTCTTTTCTTTTAATCGGAGGTTATCTCACTCATTCCATACCATCCCTCAGTCTGTTTGATATTGATTCAATTTCTGATTTCTTTTCCCCATGCCCTAATCTATGGTATGAAGGTGGATTCAATTATTGTCTTAATAATAATGGGTATGAGGATGTTGAAGTTTCCTTAAAAGCCACCCCTACTAGGTCCCTCAGCCCTATTTTCAATGTCTGCTTTAATTATACTTATGCTGATATCAATGGTAATGTCCATTGTTCAACTACTCATCAACCAATTTCAATTAATGGTAAGATAATTACTTCTATCCAATATTCTAAAATGCTTGAAATCGCCGAAAAGGCAGGGATCCTTTATTGTGAATCATGCAATCGAAAAATACTCATTAATGAAATACTTAGATTATCTCTTCAAGCTGAAGATGACGAAGAAGAAGCTGAAGAATACATTTAACTGCAAAATACTTAGTAAATAGGTTCGTTTAAACAAAGATATAAATACCAAAAATCAATGATCTACTTACCTACTTCTTCCATTTAACTAACAAGGTGTTATTATGTTTCCCGCAGAACAAGCAGAATTGCCAACTGATAAATTTGCAATTATTGCTGATATTCATGGGAACTTGCCTGCTCTCGAAAAAGTTCTAGAACACATCAAGAAAAGGAAAATCAAAGATATCATTTGTTTAGGTGATATAGTAGGCTATTACACTTTTCCCAAAGAATGTATTGTTCTAGTTAAAGAACATTGCTCATTAATTGTTCAAGGAAATCATGATGCTGCTGTAGCTGGTGATCCTTTTCTCATACGACAGTTTAATGCTCGAGCAAAGAAAGTGATCCACTGGACTAAAAACCAGTTAAATGATGAGGAACTAGAATACTTACGAAAACTTACACTTGTTTATGAAGTAGAAACCCCTTCTACTAATTTTACTATGGTTCATGGCAGTCCAGAAAAACCGTTCGAGTACCTTGTTATTCGTCCTGATAATAAAGAATGGATTTTAGATTGGGCTTTCTCTCACACCAGAAATACCCATCTTTTTGTTGGTCATACTCATACTCCTAAAATTGAGGTTGTTTCTGGAACAAAATTTGGAGATCGCTTATTTGTTAATCCTGGCAGTGTTGGTCAACCAAGAGACAAAGATCCTAGGGCTTCTTATGCCATTGTTGATCTTTTACGCTTTGAAGTAGAAGTTGTTAGAGTCGCATACAAGCATTCAGTTACTGCTTCTCACCTTCTTAAGCAAGGTTTGCCCGAGATTCTTGCTCATCGTCTTAATATGGGAATATAGCGTATTAATTTATTCTTCTCTCTTTCTCTACCCTTTTTTTCCTCTTTTGCTCTTTTCCACTCGTTTTTTTACCTTTTTCAATCACTTTTTTCTCATTTTCTCTTTCTTTCCTTTATGACGCCCATATGTTAAAAAAACCCCTTTTGGAACAAATCATAAAAAACTTTAAATATTGTTATGAGAAATTCCATAATAGGCCATTATTCATGATAGGATAATTTTCAGACCGTGAAAAACTGAAGAAAATAAGAGCGGATAAAATGACCACACTGACAAGATTTGAAACAGTTGACCCTAGAGTTAGACGAGAGACTGAGAAAGCAGAGGAACGATTAAGACAAATAGGGGATATCAACCTAATTAAACGAATACTGAAAAGAGTATTTCCGAATACCTCGGTTGTCAGAATAACATCAATAGCTGAAGATTTAGCTCAACAGAGATTATCATCTACAGATAGCCTATTTTATTTGCTTGAAAATGAAGAAGTTAA
The DNA here is from genome assembly GCA_030638685.1 of Candidatus Heimdallarchaeota archaeon. GTDB lineage: Archaea > Asgardarchaeota > Heimdallarchaeia > Heimdallarchaeales > DAOWED01 > DAOWED01. Next base: position 3,978 of record DAOWED010000083.1, read on the forward strand.
TATCGGGGAACTAGCCAAATTTATTCAAGGGGCATTAAACGGCCAATCACCAAGTAAGACAAGTTCGATGAAAGTTAGTTCACAAATTAAACCAATGAACTTTACAATGAGTGTAACTTGCGTTAAAGAGCCGATAAAGCACTTCTTTACAGAGTGTAGAGCAATTACTTGTGAAGAATGCTTAGCTCTGAATATGAACGGTTTAGCCTCCTTCAGGATAAATATAGAATAGGTATGAAAACATCATTCTGACCTCATCAATAAGTCAGTTCGAAAAGAAGAGATGAAAAAATTAAGA
>DAOWED010000121.1 GCA_030638685.1 Candidatus Heimdallarchaeota archaeon
AACAACAATTCATTATTCCAATGGTACAGAGATATGCATCTTTGACGATCCTAACTATAGTCCATTCCTTGTTTCACTTGATAGTGCTATAGTTTCAAGAGTTGATGATTTAATAACCTACAACTATTCAGCATTTAACTATGTAAATGAAGAATTAGTTGGAGAAACTCAGTATTTATTTACAATTAATGCGACTTCAGGAGTAACACACCATTTCAGTATTCGAGATTACAATTCAACAGGTGATTTAACAAGAGACTTAACTTACAGTTTAATTAAAACTGTTATTCCTGAAGAACCCATTGAACCAATTGAACCAATTGATCCCAGTAATCCTAGTGATCCTACAAATGATACAGAACCATTAGAAGTAGGTTTTTCAGGGTACTTTAACAGTGCAATTCTGTTAGTATTTCCAGTTTTTATTGCTGTTTTTGCGAGAAGAAGAAGAAATTAAAAACTAAATGAGGAGTTCTTCCTCATATTCTTTACTTCTTTCCATTTTACTATCTTAATTTTTTACCTTTTTTGTAATCTAAGAATAAAATTCAGTCACTATTTGTGATTTGAGAAGGTTCCAAGATAGGTTATTGGGCTAGTTTTTCGATAATTGGTTATTCGCCAGTTCATTTCTTTGAGTATCTTTGTTAGTTCAAAGGGAGAATAATAAGTTCCATAAATATAAAATACTTTTTCAAATAGTAAGAGTAACTTTCCACCAATACTTCTAGGGTCTATTTCACCTATGATCAGTTTTCCATCGGGCTTAAGAACTCTGATAGCTTCTTTTAATCCAGTTATCGGTTCTTGCATGTGATGAAGTGCATCATAGATTAGCACTTTATCGAAGTAGTTATCTGGGTAAGGTATTTTCTCGGCTACACCTAGAGTAGTTTTAATCTTAGTTGATTTTTTATTAGCTTTTTCTATCATCGAAACTGATGGATCAACTATTACTGTTTCTTTGGCATATTTTACCAAGTGTTTAGCTACTTGACCTGTACCTCCACCTAAATCAAGAATTATGTCGTTCTTTTGCGGGTCAATTAATTCTAAAATATCTTCAATTGGATTTTTGATGATAAAATCGTAAAAATGGGCAAAACGAGAAAATTGATCACGGAAAGTCATAAAGGTCACAAAATTGTAATGATTATAATTTAATCAAATTCTTAATGCTTAAAAGGAAACCTATAAAGAACTGAGTAAAAATGCAATTGCTTGAAATTCTTAGAGATCAAAGCCCATACTCTTTGCTAACAATTCTTCCAAGAAGAAAAATTCTGTTTTCTGAATACTTTCTTCTTTTCTGCTAAGTATTTTTTGACCTCGATCCATCGCTTCAAAGCAAGTTGGGCATACAATAGCTACTCCATCAGGTTTTACAGCTGAGATTGAGGTTAGTTTCTCTTTGAGTACTTCTAATGCAAGATCGTTATTAACAAAACGAAGAGCTGCTCCACAACAGAGCCTTTCTTCAAGATATGGTTGTATCTCTACTCCAAGAACCTCAAGAATCTCATGCATGAAATATGGGTCATCTGGTTTTTCTGTTCCAAGTAAGTTACTTGGTTTGGTGTAATGGCAGCCGTAATGAATTGATAATCTCAAATCAAGAGATTGAACAACTTGCTCCTTTATTTTATCAATTCCTACTTCCTTTATTAGAAAGTCAAGGACATGATAAACTTCCGGTAGTTTCTTGATTTCAATTCCATCCGGTTTAAGAAGATCATTAACTAATGCTAGAGTTTGCTTATCTTGGAGTTTAATAGCTGCCATCTTCAAAGTTTCAAAGCAACCATTGCAAAGAGCTAAAATTGGTAAGGGGTCATCTCCATTTTGAACAAGTGCAAGGTTTCTAGCCGCAAGAGTAAGCCAAAGAAGCTCGTTAGCACTTTTAACACCAGTTGGATCTGGGCAGCAGGAGAAGGGGAAATCAACCAGTTCCAAACCCAGTTTAGGAGCAATCAAACGCATTGCTTTCTCAACTTTGGGTACTTTTGTGGGAATTATACATCCCAGAAAAAGAGCCATCTTGGTCATTTTATTCCTCCTTTACCTTTTTCTCAGAGGTACCGTAAGAAGTCACTCTGTCAATTAACCCTTGAATAGCTTCAAGGTCAGGTACTTGTATTTCTGGAAGGTCAAGAGCCTCTCTTTTCTTAAGAGCTCGAGCATTAATAGGGCTAGTTCTCCCAGTCGCATGTAAAGTTGCTAATTCCTCCTTGATAGCTTGAGGTTGTTTACCTATCTCTGTCGACAAGTTCTTCAACTCAAACAATGTATGAGTAAAATCAATCCCTTGGTCACATCGTTCAGTGCAATCATAACAAATAGCACAAGACCAAACATTTTCGTCTTCCAAGATTTCATCTATGCTGGAAGCTTCTAAAATACTGCTTACAAAAAGACGAGGGTTCATATCATCTTTTACACGAAAAACTACACATGAACCAGAACACTTGCCACACTCAAAACAGACATATAGTTCTCTTTTCAGCCGATCTAGGATTTCTTCTCTTCCTTGCTGAGCAGCAACTATGCTTACCATCAAGACGCCTCCTCTTTGGTTTTAACGGGGGGCTTTATGGTTTCTTTATTGGCAATAAGTTGTTCTGACATCTCTGTCATTAAATTTTGCCATCTTTTTCCTTCACCAGCAGAAACCCACTCAAGACGGAAACGCCAATCATCAATTCCTTCACGTTTCATCCAGCTTCTGATCCTTTTAACTCGCTTTTCAGCCCAGTGGTTGCCTGAGAGATAGTGACAGTCTGCTGGGTGACAACCTGAAAGTAAGATAGACCCTGCACCATTATTATAGGCATGTTGGATAATATCTCTTGAGATTCTGCCACTGCACATAGTACGAATTAATCTGGGGTTGGTAGGCTGTTGAAGTCTAGAAATACCAGCTAGATCACTTCCTCCATAGCTACACCAGTTACAAACAAAGGCAATTAGTTTTTCCTCAGGATTAGTTTCTAATGCTGCACTAATTTGAGACTTGATTTGTTCATCTGTAAATTGAGGGGCAACAAGAGCATCTCTTGGACAATCAGCCACACAAGTTCCACAGCCACTGCAGAGAGCAGTAGTTACTTTTAATTTTTTGTCTATCACTTCAAGAGCACCATAAGGGCATCTCTCTACGCATATTCCGCAACCTGTGCAATTATCTGCTATTACTTGCACCGTAATTCCTTCAATCGGGAACATTCCTTGGCTCATTAATCTAATGGCTCTTCCCGCTGCAGCACTTGCTTGAGTAACACTATCATGAATAGACTTCGGACTTTCTGCTCCTCCAGCTAAGAATACTCCTGCAGTAGGTGTATCCACTGGTTTAAGTTTTGGATGGGCTTCCATGTAGAAATTTTCTGGAGTACGGGAAAGAGGAAGAGGAAGTTCACTTTCATTGCTTTTTTGAGCTCCCATAGAAAGAACAACCAAATCATGTTCATTATTGATGTATTTTCCTTTAGTAGTATCTTCTCCGCTCAAGAAAAGGTTCTTTGTAAGAGGGTCTTCTTTAATTTCTGCAATACTGGATCGAATATATTTTACACCTTGCTCTCGAGAAGAAGTGTATATTTCCTCAAATCTTTTTCCAGCAGCTCTAATATCCATATAATAGACAGTTATCTCAGCATCAGGATAATGTTCTTTGATAAGAAGAGAGCTTTTGATAGTTTCCATGCAACAAAATACTGAACAGTAAGGATTATTATTGACATCTCTTGAACCAACGCATTGGATGAAAGCAATCTTTTGGGGTTCGACATGGTCAGATGGACGAACAAGGTGACCATCCGTTGGACCAGCAGCATTAATTATTCTTTCAAACTCCATTGAGGTTAAGACATTTTTGAAACGTCCCCACCCAAATTCTGGGTTATCTAGAGGGTCAGCTATTTCGAAACCTGTTGATACAATTATTGTTCCAATTTTGTAATCAAACACTTCATCTTGATCATCGTAATTAATAGCTTTTGGCTCACAAACATCTCTACATTTACCACAAGTAATAGGGTTCATACCCAAACAATCATCGGGGTCAATTACCCGTGCACTTGGCACTGCTTGAGGAAAAGGAATATAGATTGCTTTTCGCCAGCTGATATTTTCATCAAATTCATTTGGAACCGTTACTGGGCAAACATCAGCACAATCACCACAGTTTTTGCAGAGACTTTCATCAACAAAACGAGCAAATTTGCGAACACTAACATCAAAATTGCCAACATAACCATCTATTCTTTCAACAACAGCATTTGAGATGAGTTTCACATTAGGATGTCTTCCCACCTCAGTCATTAAGGGGCCAAGAATACAAATAGAACAATCTTGGGTAGGAAAGGTCTTATCAATTAAAGCCATAATTCCACCTATGGTTGGCTTCTTTTCAACAAGAACTACTTGATAACCTTGATCAGCAATATCAAGAGCTGCTCTAATTCCAGCAATACCGGCACCAATAATGAGAGAAGCCGGTTCCATGTTAACTTCAAGGTCTTCTAAAGGTTCAAGGAGCCTAGCCTTGGAAACTGCCATGTTGACAATATCCTTAGCCTTTTCAGTTGCTTTCTCAGGTTCTTTTTGATGAACCCAAGAGGCATGTTCCCGTATATTAGCTAGTTCGAAAAGATATTGATTAACTCCTGCTCTTTTAACACACTCTCTAAAAATCGGTTCGTGAGTTCTAGGGGTACAAGCAGCAACAACTACGCGGTTAAGATTGTGTTCTTGAATTTTATCTTCTATTTCCTGTTGTCCTGGGTCACTGCAAGAAAACATGTTGACTCCAGTGAAAACTACGTCTGGCAAATCTTTTGCATATTCAGCTACTGCATCACAATCAATTGTATGAGCAATATTTTTTCCACATTTACAAACAAATACTCCAACTCTAAGTTCTTCTTCGCTCATTTTTAGTCCTCCTCGCCTTCTTTGAGCTTTTTACCTATGGCTGTTCCTTCATCAAAAGCTTTCAAGTTCAAATCTTTGTATCTTGGCCAACGAGCAGCAACTGTTTCCTTCATTGCTTCTTCACCTACAACTTCGGTTATTGCAGTTAGTGCTCCTAACATGATAATATTAGCTACTTGTCTTGCCTCAATTACTTCTATAGCTATTCTTGTTGCTTCAACTGTATAAAAAGTAGTATTCGGTGCAATGGAATGATCTATTGTGATCGATTCTGGGTCATAGAAAACTGTTTTTACTTTTGGAATAATTTTTTCAAATCTATCCAATGCTCTACTTGATAAAAGAACGAGAACATTGGGCTCTGTTACTTGAGGGAATGGAACTGGTTCATCAGCAATTAAGATTTGACAATAGGCTAATCCTCCTCTTGCTTCTGGACCATAATTTTGGCTCTGAGAGCAGTACCTGCCTTCAGAATCAAAGGTTGCTTTTGTAAGAAGTCTAGCAAAAGAAATAATTCCTTGACCTCCTGAACCTGCAACAATCATTTCAGTAATTGATTGTTCTTTAGTTGTCGGATAACCAAAACTTAGTGGTTCATAAGAAAAATCATTTGGCTCTATTTCTTCTTTTCCTTCAGTTTCTTTAGCTTCTTCAGTTTCTTCAGCTTCTTTAGCTTGAATTCTTATGCGTAAATCCTCAAGTTGCTGGGTATACTCTGGCTTTTCTTCAGCCATAAATTCACCAAGAACGATACGTCTTGTCCAATCAATTTCGGCTTCCCAAGGACCTTTTTCTACAGATACTTCACAAACATCTAGCATTTTCTTCATCATTTCAACAGGTGTTTCGAGCCTGTTTAGGTGCCCGAACTCGGTTGGGCAAGGAAAGACGATTTCAACAAAGGCAAAACCTTTATGACTAAGAGCTTTAGCCAAAGTTTCTCTGGTACGATGAATATGAAATGATGTCCAACGAGCGAGGAAAGTTGCTCCAGAATAAGCTACTAATGGGATAAGATTCCATTGAGGATCAATATTACCATGAGGGGTAGTCTGAGAAAAGGCGTGAGGGGGTGTTGTGGGGGCAGCTTGACCACCAGTCATACCATAGATGTAATTGTTCATCTCAACAACTGTAATGTCGATATTTCTTCGTGCTGCATGAATGAGATGATTTCCACCAATTGATGAAAGATCTCCATCTCCAGAAAGAACAACTACCTTTAGTTTGGGATTAGCTACTTTTATTCCAGTCGCTACAGTAAGAGCTCTTCCATGAGTAGAATGAAAAGTACCTGTCCTAAAATAACCTGAAGACCTTCCACTGCAGCCTATTCCTGAAACAACAACTATTTCTTTTCTACTGTATCCTTCTTTTTCAAAGACAGTAGCTACAGATTGAATGATTGTACCTATCGTACAGCCACTGCAGAAAATGAATGGCAGTCTATCTGTTCTTAGCCATTTTTTTAAGGGGAGATCTTCATATGGGTCTATTTTTTCTGATTCTGTCATTTTAAGCTCTCCTGTACTTTCTTAATTTCTTTCATGAACTCTGCTGGCAAAACTGTTTCATCACAAGGTTTTCCTAAAAAGCTCACTGGTGTCCCATTTGCAAATCTTTCTACTTCTCTTACTATTTGTCCAAGGTTCATTTCTCCCACGATCAAATGTTTAGCTGATTGAGCTGCTTTCAGTATTTCTTCCTCAGGGAAGGGCCAAACTGTAATTAATCTTAATAGTCCTACTTTTATTCCTTCTTTTCTAGCCATCTGTACGGCTTTTAATGCACTTCTAGCCGTCACTCCATATGAAATAATTATTATCTCTGCATCTTCTGTTTGAAACTCTTCCGTCATGTAGATATCTTTTCTATGCTTCTTTATTTTCTGACTAAGTCGGTTAACTAATTTTAGCTGTGTCTCGACTTCCATGTCTGGATAACCTTTTTCATTATGAGTTAATCCTGTTGCGTAAAATTCGTACTCTGATCCAAAAATAGCCATAGGCGGAACAAGATCATCATCTGGTTTAAAAGGTAAATACTCTGAAGGGTCAACCGTTGGTTTTTTCCTTTCAATAAGCTTCAGTTCTTCAGGCTCCGGTAATTGAATTGGTTCGTATAAATGACCTATAATCGCATCTACTAAGACAAAAACAGGCGTTCTATATTTTTCTGCAAAATCAAAAGCTTTTATTGTTAAATCACAACATTCTTGAACGGTATAAGGCACTAAAGCAATTATTTCATAATCTCCATGACTTCCCCACTTGACCTGCATGATGTCTCCTTGAGCTGCTTTTGTTGGTCCTCCTGTTGAGGGTCCTGCTCTCATTATGTCTACTATTACTAATGGTGTTTCTGTCATTACTGCAAGCCCAACATTTTCCATCATTAGACTTAAACCCGGTCCTGAAGTTGCCGTCATAGATTTTACTCCCGCATAACTTGCACCTATGCAAGCTCCCATTGAAGCTATTTCGTCTTCCATCTGAATGTAGTTTCCATCATAATACGGAAGCATGAATGACATATGTTCTGCTACTTCAGTGGCAGGAGTAATTGGGTATCCGGCAAAAAACTTGCATCCTGCACGTAGAGCTCCTTCTGCAACAGCTATATCTCCTTGCAAGAAAGTAAGACCTTTTTTTAATTTACTCATTTTTTTCACCATTCTCCTCAGGATCTTTCTTGAAATAAATAGCCAAGTCCGGACATATGAGTTCGCAAATATTGCACCATGTACATTTCTCTTCTATATATTTGGGAATATAGTACCCTTGTTTGCTTAACCTATTAGAAAGCACTAGTGCCTCAGGTTTACATGCTTCAATGCATAAATTGCACCCTTTACATGCTTCTTCTATTAGTACAAGTTCTCCCTCTTTCTTTATTTTTGGTGGTTCAAAAATTGGCTGCCTTGTTCGAATTACCATAATGATTTCCTTCAAAAAGTAGATTAGATTAGGAATACACTTCATCTTTATTAAGATATTTAAAAATAAATGATCTGTAAAAGAATAAACCATTACCTTATTTAAATAAACGTATCACTATCACCATTATAAACCCTTCTTGTCCGGGAAAGAATAAATAATTAATCAGAATCCACTTTCTTGGCAGGAGCAAAGATTTCTTGCATCCAAGCTTCAACAACTGTTTTAATGGATGAATCTACTTTACCTGTTTTACCTACATCTTGGAGCGAAGGCAAAATAGTAGAATGGACAACTGAATCAATAAAGCGATTAAGTTTCTGCCCTGCTGAATAGGATGGACCATCAAAGACGTAACAAAACATTAAATCATTTTGCTGTTTAAAGGCGAGAGTATATTCCTTATGTTTGATGTTTTCAATAGAACCGGTTACTTTGAAGGCATCTTGGACAAAAGCATTGATAGCATTAAGG
>DAOWED010000071.1 GCA_030638685.1 Candidatus Heimdallarchaeota archaeon
AGGCGATTATATTTCAGGGGAAACACATATCCCATGTATGACATGCAAACAATGTCTAACGGGAGATATGCACATCTGTGCAAACCTCAAGATCCTAGGAGTAGATACAGATGGAGCTTTTGCACAATTCATAGCCGTGCCAGAGGTAGTTTGTTGGAAGAATGATCGAAAGATTGAACCAAAATATGCTTGTGTACAAGAACCTCTTGGAAATGCTGTTCAAGTCGTTTTAATTGAGCCGGTACATGGTCAATCAGTTGCAATTATCGGTGATGGACCTACTGGTCTTTTAGCTGCCGGTGTTGCCAAAGTTAGCGGTGCCACTGCTATTTATCACATTGGTCGTCACGACTACCGTCTTAAAATTGCCAAAAAAATGGGTGCTGATGTTGTCCTTAACGATAACGATGTTGATGTAGTCGCTGAGATTAAGAAGGACTATCCTCACGGTGTAGATATCGTTTTAGAAATGGCTGGCTCAGAAGCAGCCATTAACCAATCTCTTTCTCTTGTTAGAAAAGGTGGTCGTATGAGTGCTTTTGGAATTGCAAAAGATACAGTAACCATTGACTATAATACGGCTTTAACCTTCGGAGGAGCAAGAATTCATGGTATCAATGGTCGTCGTATGTTCGAGGACTGGTTCATGACTAAAAACTTCTTAGCTAGTGGTCGATTAAACATCGGTCCAGTCATTACTCATACCCTTAAACTCTCAGAGTTTGAGAAAGGCTTCGACTTGATGAATAACAGACCTAAGAAATGTGGAAAGGTAGTTTTAATACCACCTAAAATTTAGATTAAACAAATTTGAGGTGTGAATTCACATCTCTCACATTTTATACTATTTTTTTCTAAACATTATCCTTCTCCAGGTGATTGCATTATTTCAACTACTTCTTTGCTCAGTTTTTGTTGAGATCCATTCAATATATCTTGATGAAACTGTTACACGGATTTATTTTGACTAATATTCCTTTCTTCTGTTTTCTCGTCTTCCATTTGTGTCTAGAGGTGCCCGATGTGATCATATTCTTGTACTATATCTTTATATTATCAACTATTAATACTGATATCAATGGCAATAAAGGCACATAATAATGTGACATATTTAACGAATCAATCCATTAAATCACGAATTAGTGGTTTTTATTTATTGATGCGTGATGGGATTATTGTTTCACTGTTAATTGCATGTTTAACTCTTATTGTCCATTCAAAAAACTTGCAATGGGATTATTTTCCTACATTTCTTACACTTAGTTTTGGTGTTTACGGTCTTTATGCTTTGAATGATTTATATGATGTGGAGATAGATGCTTCCAATATAAACAAAAAAAATCGAAATCCAATTACCTCCGGCAAATTAACACCAAAGGATGTTAAAGCAGTAATAGTCGTTTCCACTTTTGGAATGTGCTTTTTGAGTTATTTAATAAATTTTTATTTACTTTTCTTTGTGATATTCTTTTGGATTCTTGGTGCTTCATATAGTATGCCCCCTGTTCGTTTAAAAAGTCGTCCTGGACTGGATTTACTGACTCATTCCCTTTTAGTATTAACTTTTCCCTATTTTTTCACTCTCCTCGCCCTAAACTTCCCTATTACGAGAGCGGATATCATCATGATTTCTATTTTAGCAGGAGCTTCAATGGTGTCACAGTTAAATCATCAACATAATGATAGAGAGTTTGATTCATTATATGAAAACAATTTGGCTATTTTTCTAGGACCCCATATTTCTTTAGTCACAATTTTTAGTATAGCCATTTTAACAATTCTTCTTACTTTTACGTCATTTGCTCTTAACTTGATCCCGTTTCATCTTTTCCCCATAGCTATCTTTTTTACATTTCCACTTCTATCAACGGTAATTCAAAATTATCATTTTCAGTTATGGACAATTAGACTATCTATGATACTTGGTCTCACTTACTTAGCAATAATACTAATTTAAGAGTATAGACTATTGTTCTTGAACTTGGAAATTATTGGTTTTTAGTTTAGACTTTTTGCAAATAAAATCTCTTATTCTCTATGTGCAAATGGAAAATACTGATAAACTAGTTCATTTGCGTCTTCAAACACTGAAACGTCACCAGATATAGAAGTCATTTCGTCTTTATAACGTTTTTCAAAAGCCATCGCAAAATTGTAAAGGGCATTTTCTAATACTCTACTTGTCCTTTCTGCGATTATACAAAATAACGTATTTTCCACTTGATGTACTTTTAGTATCCTGTTTTCTAATTGTATCATCTTTAACGCGGTAGAGGTTTCAAGTATCTCTTTTGTTATCGCACTAATTCCCACTATAGCTCCACTCTTTAGCATACTATCTCCTATATCATTTGAGCCTTTTTCATCTAGAGAATAGTAATACATCGGTACGCCACCCATTCTAATAACTAACAATTCATTTGCTTCAAAAGGTAGAACATAAATAAAATGAGGAAAAAAAGTATATGCTGAGAGGAGAATCACAACAGCAATTGTAAAGTGCGGAACATCAAACACTCTAAAGGGCAAATCGTTTCCGAAGAGGGAAAAACTAAATTCTTTATCGCCAAACACTGAAGTCAACATGAAGTTTAACACTAACCATATTGTTCCAGTAAATTGGATGAAAGAGGGAATGACTGTTTCAGGGTTGTTGCTACGATAAACAACCTTACCGGCTACGTATGTTGAATACAATGATGTAATAACCACAGATAATCCAAATAAGACGAAATATTCGTTAATCATTAATTCATAAGTATCTTGTGATGATGCAAATACAAGTCCTAATGAAAAAAGGATCATAGGAAGAATCCCTGCACCGATGAGATTATATCCTAGATATCTAAATTTTCCTGAATTTAATTGTTCATAGTGAAGATAAAAAGTGATAGAAATAAATGGAAAAACCATGTCAGAAAAAGCAAGGAGCCGATTACCTCCACGGTCAAAAATTCCCCCTTTAAGAGCCTCAGTCCATTCAAATGTTTGAATGAGGAAGAAACTTGACGCAAAAATAGCAAATAGAATAAGATACTGACTATAAAACAGCTTTAGTTTTATGTTACGATACATCATTATAGTGAGAAACGCGATCATAATGATAAAAGCAGAAAAAGGATACAATTGACTTGATCTAAATTTATCAAAGAAAGAAAATAGCAGAAGACCTGTAAATATAAGAAACACAATAGTTCCACATACTGCAGTAATAATTGCACCAATCATTAATTGTAAAGGACTTTTTTCATTTAACTTCAGCTGAGGCATGAAGAAATTTAACATATGAAATATAAAAACTTTAGGAAGGTATGGGAAAAATAGTGATAAACCTCTGATAAGACCCGTTTCAAATGAACTACCCACCATCTAAAATTTAGATTTTACTAATTTTGAGAGAGTTAGAAAACTCTCTCATTTGTTCATTATTACTTCCTCTTACTTAGTAACTTCCATCAGGTCTTTCCTTTCTTTCCTTCTTGTGTTACTTCCATTTCTTCATACTTATCAAGTAATGCATCTATTGCAGCTTCAGCATCATCGATAAATTCATCAGGTAATCCACTAGCGATCTTCCAATTTAAGAAGTTTCGATATATAGCTATAACTGTTAAACCTACTATACCATAAAATCCCCATGCTACCTCGCTTATATTGCCAGCTTGAATGCATAGTGTCGAAACTCCGCAACTAATCTCTAATTCAGTCGAGATGAATACGATAAGCCAAGTTACTAGTCCTATTAAAGAGATACAAAGAAACATTAACGAACTTTGGGGCTGTTTCAAAAATCGAAAAATCTTTTGTTCAAAGCCCCCTAACACTTCCATAAACTTAGGAGATTTTCCATATGTAAGAAAACATATCATTGCAGTAATCAATGCAAAGGCAAAACTTAACCATGTAATGATTCCAAAAATAAAAAGCTCAGAATAGCTGGATTCGATAGTTGCCTCACCTTCCGTTCGCTCTCCATTCCCCAAGAGATTCAGTTTCTCGTCCTTGTACTCAGGAGATTCATCTATGTATCGAGACACTAATGGAGAAAAAGAATAAGTAAGACTGAAAACTAAAACTATCAAAGTAAGGATTGAGATTTCTATGCAGAATCTTTTAATCTTCAAAATTTCAGTTGATGACATACATATACTAGCATTATCTTTTTTATATTTCTTTCCGTCCTTCGAAACTTATCCAAGACACATCCAAAACAATATATTAGTGTTTTTCTAACATATCCTTATGACAGAACCAGACGATGCGTTAACGAATTTAATTAAAACTATGACCAAGCTAGCAAAGGAAGATCAAGTTATTACCGAAGAAGAAGAAGAGCTTTTGACAAACGCTCAGATCAACATGATGACTTATGATAATATGATTGTTGAATTTCTCGAAGACGGTGTGATTGATGAAGAAGAATCAGATATTTTACAAAGCTTCAAAGAGATGATTGTTCAAGAAGCAGTTGAGTTATCTAACCTTTCAACCGATCCCAACTCTAAAGAGATGAAAACCCTTTCTAACTTAATTGAATATCTTCGTAAGTAAGAAATTTTTAGTTGGTAATTATTTTTTCAATTAGCAGTGTAATCTTCTCTCTATTGAATATCTCCACGTCTCCCGTTTCTTTCATGTATTGCAGAGTATTCCATGTTGTTTCATTTGTTACTATCTTCTCTACTAATTTTTTCATTTTTTGCTAGCTTGATAAGGTTTTTCTTCTTTTTGTCAGAAAGAGCTTAGATCTTTACCTAATACCTAATCAGATTAAAATTAACTTATATATTCTGTGAACCAACATCTTTATTATTTTATAAGTTGCAATTATGAGTAATGAGCTCTTTTCGTCATCGAATTGAAACTAACCCTAAAGTTATGGTAGGTCAACCGGTTATCAAAGATACTAGAATCCCCGTTTACATTATTCTTCAAATGCTTAAAGATGGTGCATCATTTGAAAAAATCAAAGCTGAATATCCAGATTTAGAAGATGATGACATTAGAGCTGTACTCGAATATTCTATCTATTTAGTAACACATGAAAATGAAAAAATCATCCAACTTGATTTAGAAGGTTAATTAAGTGAGATTTATCATTGATGCTTGTGTTGCTAATTCATCTGTTATTCTTCTTTCTGAAATGGGATATAATGTAGTAACAAGCACTTCATTACTCTCTAAAAATGCTGAAGATGAAATAATTTATGATTATGCTTCTGAAAATCAGATGGAATTATTACTCATGATAGACGTTTTGGTGAAATTTTCTTCACTGCAAAAAACCCATCCGTAACAGTTATTGTTGTTAGAGTTGTTTCACCTCAACCAGAGGGAACTAATGAATTGATCAAGAAAACTTTTCCAAAGCTAGATTTTTCTTCAGAAGAATTATTAGGAAAACTTGTTTTAATTTCATCTTCAAGTATTAGAATTCGCTCTAGAATTTCTGATAAGCTTTAGATTTTTAAAACATACCACACATAGTGTCCCATTAACTGAAATGCTTTACTTCTTTTAGTTGGTAATTATTTTTTCAATCAGCAGTGTTATTTTCTCTCTATTGAATATCTCCACGTCTCCCGTTTCTTTCATGTATTGCAGAGTATTCCATGTTGTTTCATTTGTTACTGTTTTTTCTACTAATTTTTCCAGTTTTTTAGTTGCATAGTATGATTTTCCTTTGTAGACATAACAGAATAAAATATCCTCATGGTCTCTTATCAGTATAGTATTATTTTGATGTCTTATCCTATCTATCGATCCTTCCACTGAAAAGGCATCATTCACAAAAGAGCTTATCGCTGCTAAAAATCCTGAGATTAATAAATCGTTTAATATTTCATCATCTCCAAATTTATGTGAGATTAACGGTAACCCTCCTTTTGAAAGAATCATTACCATTATTGGTCTTTCTTTCTCCTTCTTGGGTATTTTTGCTGTTCTCATTTTTGCCATACGTGATATTAGCTGCTCCAAATGGCTTTCATCTAATCTTTCTTGAAGAGTAAATTCTTCCTCATTTTCGCTTTCCCACTCCTCCATTTTGGTAAGTAGATGATCATATTCATCTGACATTATTTGAGCTAGCCTGTTTAACCCCGTCTCTGTTGCAGTAAGTAATGCTTGAGTAAGATACAATCTTGCCTTTTCTATGTTTAACTTTGCCAGTGCTATTTGTGACATTATCCAGTGCGTTTCTGTCAATAATGAAAATGATTGTTGCTCTTGTGCTACTGTTAATAGTTGATCTGCATATTTTTCCACATCATCTAGTATTTTCTCGTTTCCTGAGACTCTTGCCTCTTTAACTAATAGATCACCCATCGCCAGTAAAGCCATTACCATTATTTCATGAATAACGTCTTTATCTTCAATTATTCCTTCTAATAATATTTCTGCTTTTCCTCTATTTCTGGCATCTTTTGTTGCTTTAAGAATTATTGCCCTTGCAAGCTTATACCTTTGTTGCACAATTTTGTTTTCCTCAGCTTGTGCTATTTTTTGAAGTGTTTTCAAACAATCGTTAGCCTTATCTGTTTCTTTGGCTTGTAATTCAATATTAATCATGTTTAGTATTGTCTCAGACATCAGCAGTTTGTTGTCTAGTTTTTTTCTGATCTGATAGCTTCTTGTTAAACACTTTCTTGCTTCTTCTATGTTTCCTTCCTCTTGATAAGTCAACCCTATATCATTTAGGGTGTAAGAAGTTGATTGATCATTTCCTAGTTCTTCCCAGATCTCCAGACTTTTCTTAAAATAATCTATTGCCCTTTCTAGATCTCCCTTAGTTCTATAAACTATTCCTAAATTATTATAAATGCCAGCAATATCAGATTTGTTTTTGAGTTTTTTATAGAGAGTGAGGCTTTGCTCATATTGATCTAACGCAAAATCCAACTGACCTCTTATCCTATAGATTTCACCTATATTCTGATATGCCATTGCTATATCCTGCTCATTCCCAAGTTCCTCAAATATTTGCTTTGATTTTTCAGAATATTCAAGAGCTTTATCTAGATCTCCTTTATCTTGATAAAGAATACCAATATTGTTTAAAGAAATACCCATTGTTCGTTTATTTCCCATCTCTTCCTCCATCTTCAGATGCACCATATAATTTTCTAATGCCTCATCTAATTTCCCTCTTTGCCAGTAGGCTACTCCTAAGTTATTCGATATCTTTGCAATATGTCTTTTTTTACCTAAAATGGTGAATAGTTCCTTGCTTTCTTCAAAATATTTAACTGCATCATCAATTTGCCCTTTCAGAAAAGTAATTATTCCTTTGGAATTAAGATAGGAGGCTTTTTGTGGTAAGGTTTCTTGTGTTTCTTCAATAGATTGATAGATTGTTTCTCCGTCCTCTATTGAACTTAATGCTTCATCCAAGTTTCCCATCCTCCTTTGTGCTTCAGCTATCAAAGTGGTTACATCAACCATCTTCAATTTCCTCGCAAGCTCCGTTATTTCTTCACATTCTTCAGAGTTAAGAGTTAGTAGCTTTTCTTGAGCTATTTTAGCGTAAGTGAATGCCTCTTGGTATTTTCCTCTGTTATTTGCCAATTCAATCTTTAGTATAGCTGCATCAATTTGTCCAAGTTTTCTTTCCCCTTCTTCCAATGCTTGAATTGCCAGTTCAGCCTCATTATATTTTCCTTGTTCAATTAATTTATCGATTTTATCTTTTGAAGCCAAATAGACACCTTTAATGTAATATCTTTTTAGGAGATTAGAGAGCGTTCTTTATTGGTCTATTTTGTAATATTTAATAAACCCTTTACATATTATCTTTTTAAGATTCTTAAATATGGTTATTGTTAGGTTAAAAATAAAATATTAATTGCTAAAATGCGCTTCAAGCAGTTTATTCTTTGTAATAATCCACAAAAAACAAGCACAACTTATAAATTTCTCATTTTTTATCTTATGAATCAAGTATATACAATTAAAAGAAATATATATTGAAGTCATTTCAATATATTAAATAAAGGAATAATTTGATATCAATTGGTCATTTAATTGTCACCTTCTCTCTCACTTAATTTTGATTACATCGATCAACTCATTACCAAAGGAGAGTATGATGAAGCAATTCAAGCTCTAATTACATTTGAAAATAAACAAGGATTGAGTGACACTGAGCAATTATCATGCCTTATAAGAAGAAGTACCATCTTAAACAGATTAGGACAATATAATGAGAGTTTTCTTCTTTCACAAGAAGTTTTTCAAGAGAGTAAAAAGCAAAACTACACCTTACTATTACTTGATGCAATTATTTTAATGGGAACAAATCTGTGGCGTCTTGGTAGACTTGATGAAAGTTATACAATTCTTGAGCAAGGGGAACAGGAGATTCAAAAACAACCACTTTATTATGCTTCAGAATATAAACAAAGAGTTAGTTCGTTAATATTCAATAAGGGAATAGTTTGTCGATATCAAGGCAACTTAGATCGTGCTTTAGATTATCTTCAACAGAGCTTAGCTCTAAGAATAGAACTCGGAAATGAACAAGGGATTGCTGCTTCACTTGCTTATCTTGGAGTTATCTATCATGTAAGAGGTCAGTTAGAAAATGCTCTTACATACTATCAACAGAGTTTAGAAATTAGGAGAAAATCGGAAAATAAACAAGGGATTGCTTATGCCATTAACAATATAGGGGTTGTTTATCATCAACAAGGAGACTTCGAACAAGCTTTAATGCACTATTTTGAGAGTAAAAGATATTTTGATGAGATTAACGATAAACAAGGAGTTTCTTATCCTCTTAATAACATTGGTATTAGTTATTACCAACAAAATGACTTGAAGCAAGGTTTACACTTTCTTGAGCAAAGTTTAGACTTTAGAAGAATTACTGGAAATAATTTATTAGTAGCTGAAACCCTTTTCTTTTTACTCCCGGTTGTTATTGATTGTAAAGACCTTGATAAAGCCCAAGACTATGTTCAACAGTTAAAGCTAATCAGTAAAGAGACTGAAAACAAAGTTGTCAAACAGCAATATCTTGTAACAAAGGCATTATTATTAAAACAGAGCACAAGGGGAAGAAGTTTGATAAAGGCTGCAGAATTGCTGGAACAAGTAGTCAGTGAAGAAATAGTTGATTATAACATAACCGTTTTGGCGTTGCTTAACTTGTGTGAAATACTTTTGACTGAACTGAAACTATCAGAAGATCAAGAAGTGTATGATGAAATTTGCATTCACGTAAAACGACTTATTGAAATTGGGAAGCAACAATATTCTTACTCCCTCCTCGCTGAAACTTACTGGTTGCAAGCACGACTAGCATTGTTAAATCTAGAAATGAAAAAGGCGAGAAATTTGTTAACTCAAGCTCAATTTATTGCTGATGAAAAAGGATTTCGTAGACTAGCTATTCAAATTTCAACAGAGCATGACGAACTATTAAGCCAGCTACACATATGGGAAGAACTTATAGAACGAAATGCTTCCATTCAAGAACGAATGGATCTTATTCACTTAGAAGAACTTGTGATGAAGATGATAAAGAAAGGAGAAGTAAATCTTCAAGAGCTTGAATCAGAAGAACCAGTTTTATTCTTAATTCTATCAGAAACTGGAATGACACTGTTTTCAAAACAAATTGTATCAGAAGGTCGTTATGACGAGTTTTTGATTGGAGGTTTTCTAACAGCAATTAATAATTTGATTCAGGAGGTTTTTGCTACAACAGGTTCAATTGAAAGAATTAGGCATCACGATTATACTATTATATTAAAACCTAAAGATTCCTTTCTGTTCTGTTATATTTTCAAAGGACAATCCTATAGTGCAATTAAAAAATTGAATCAGTTTATTACAAAACTTCATAGTTCAAACACTACATGGAAGAGATTACTAGAGCTAGTTCAAACTAATCTTAAATTCACTGAAAATGAAAATAATGAAATAAATAATTATGTGAAAGAAATCTTTGTTATTGAGTGATTTAAGTCAATTTTCAATATGTAAACCTCTCAAAGTCGAATCTCTGTTAAGTATAATGGTTGAATTGAAGTATTTTGAGTATTAAAGATTCTTAGGTTTTGGCACACTTGGTGGTGCATTAGTAGTTTTACTTAAAAAAACGAAACTAGTTGAAATAGACTTTCTCCTCCTCGAATTTTAAGAATGAGAGAAAACTTAAAAGTGCTCATTCGTTTGATACTCGTTGAAGTGATTTTATGAATCTTAGTTTTTATGAAAAAATCGACAGTCTCAATAAACACATTTCGGAACATAAATTTGATCAAGCTCTTCATATTATTCATGCTTTAGAAGCCAAAAACAACGATTCTCAACAATTAATCACTCTTCAAATTGCAAAAACTAAGGTAATGAATGAAAAAGACGATTTTCAGGATTCACTTGCTCTTTCTGATAAAACACTTGATGATTATCAAGTAGATGAGTTTCCGGATCTCAATATTGATCTTTTAATTGAGAAAATAAAATCTCTAAGAAGACTTAGAAGATTTGAAGAAAGTCTAGAGACTATTTCTCAGGTAGAGCTGATTCTTCAAAAACAACCATTATCTCTTGAAATATCTAAAAAGAAAGCTTCTCTACTCTATCTTAAAGGTGAAAATCTTCATGCAATGCATAATTCCACTCAAGGATTGAAGATTATTGAACAGAGTTTAGCTCTTAGAGAAGAAATTAAGGATACTGAAGGAATTGGTTGGTCGCTTTATTATCTAGGAATTATCTATCATGAAACAAGCAAAGACGTTAATTTAGCAATTGATTTCTTTAAGAAGAGTTTAGCTTTATTCCAAGAAATAAATTACAAGTTTGGAGCTGCTCAAGATCTATATAACATTAGTTGGATATATCGAGAAAAAGGAGAACTTGATCTTTCACTTAAGTATGCGCTCCAGAATCTTAAGTATAGAAAGGAACTTGGCACCAAAAAAGCCATTTCATGGGCGTTTACTAACATAGGATTAATTCATGGTGCTAAAGAAGACTTCGAACAATCAATAGGATTTCTCAAAAAGAGCTTATCTATTCAACAAGAGACAAATAATCAATCAGATATTGCATGGACATTATACTTCATGGGCACTATTTTGAAGCAGAGTGGTGACTTGGACTCTGCACTGGATTACTCTTTTCAAGGTTTGTCCATCTTTAAGGAATTGGATATTAAGCTAAGCGTCTCAAGAGCCCATTTTTTTAATGGTAGAGTCTATCAGATACAAGGAGAGACTACAAAAGCATTTGATTCCTATAATCAATGCCTTGACTTAAGAGAGGAGATAGGTAACGCACTATTCCTTTCATTTCCTCTTTTTCGGCTAGTTCTTTCAGCTATCGATTTGAAAGACAGAAAGAAATCGTTAGATTATGTCGAGAGACTGAAGCAGATCTGCAACGAGAAAAAAAATGATATGATCTGTACTCAATTTAAAGTAGCTAATGTTTTAGCAAATAAATCAGACATTAAATCTACAATCGATAAACTAGAAGAAATCCTTACTCACGAAATCAATGACCCAGAAATTTACATCATTATCCTTTTTGAGATTGTTCAGTTATCATTAAATGAATTATCAGAGCTTGAATCATTTACTACCTCACATGATTCTGAAATGGCAACTCCATTCATAAACCAAATCTTCACTAATCTTAATCTTATTCACAAAGCCGCTGAAAATAATAACTTATCATTGATTCTTATGGAATCACTTCGTTTACATGGATCCATTGCTCTAGTATTAAATGATAATAAAAAGGCCGAGAAACTTTTCGCAAAAGCACTACAAATTGAACAAAAAAACAAATTGTTTAAGTTTATTCATTATGAACCCCTAACTCATAATGATCTTGATTTAAATTCTCAACAAGCTTCCTTTGAGGAACTACTCGTTAAATTAAATATTCCTGAATCTCTCAATCTTCTTTGCAGGATTTAAGCGATTAATTGCTTTTTTCATATTTACCATCGTCATAATCTTTTTAAGTTTTTCATGTCACATATGTTACATACCATATATCACATAAATGGAAGAAAGTGAAAGAATTTGATGGAAGAAAAGCCAGTTAGTAGAATAGGTGAAGCAGAGATAAAACTTAAAATGCTAGGTACAATCCGAAAAGCATCAGGTGGAATAACTCATGGAGAACTGACGGATGAAACAGGTCTTCATAGAAACACAGTCTACAAATACTTACAGCAACTTGCTGATGAAGGACACTTAACAAAAAAGACCTATGGAAGAACAGATGTTTGGTCAATCTCTCAGACAAGATTTGAGGAGATGTTTTATTTACCGAAAAGGATGCTCCAAAGTTTAGCAGTAGCTCTTCAAAAGATAGATGGTCTCACAGATGAATCAAAGGAAAGAATGAGAAAACTTGCCCAAGAATTAATTATAAGTCCAGAAGTAATAAAAGAAGAAATGGCAATACCCATTATTGAAGAACTGATTAAACTCAAGAACAAAGATTTAGCTGCTTTCTTTCAGAGATTAAATGATTTTTCACAAATTCACCCTAAGAATAAAACAGAGATTACTTACTCACTAGAAAATCAATCGGGTGAAATTACACTAAATAATTGCATGTGTAACGGTACCAAAGGAAATGAATTGGTATGCACTTTTATTGAAGGGGCTCTTGAAGGTATCTTTGAGACAAGGCTGAAACTTCCTCTTAAAATTAGAGAAAACTCATGCGGTATAGAAAATGGAACTAAAAAATGCATTTATCATTTTGAAGTTCTCTCTCCTCCAAACAAAAGTAATAACTAGGTGAACAAAATGGCTTTTATTACGATTAAACTAGCTTACAAGCGAATTATTAGAAAACCCCAAAAAATAGTAGGAATAATCTTAGGCATTGCTCTAGGAGTAGCATTATTAACAGGAGTGATGGTCGGAGTTGCTTCCTTGAAAGCAGGATTCACCAATAGTTTCCTCCATACTTTAGGTGAAAGAGATGCCTTTTTTTCCTATAGTCCTTATGGAGAAATAGAAACAACAGATCAAGATTTTATAGAAGCGTTAAATCTAACAGCCTTTCAAGGGATAGAGGCTGCGACTGCAAGATTGAGAGTTGATGTTTCTGTTTTTAATGAGGAACAAGGAACACTTCAACCGACAGTGCTATTAAATGGGATGAACCCAAATGAGACGGGTTTTCTTCCATTTTACGATGACTATGATAAATCAAATGAACTAGTTCTTAATGAGACAACTCTTTCAGCTGATCATATTTTCATGGGAGCAGGATTAGCTGAAGAAATGAAACTTGAGAAAGACGATCTAATAACTATTTCATTCGGGTTTGGGAATGCGACTGTCTTCGGAGATTTTACTATTCAAGAGATATATAACGAAGATAAAGGAAAAGGAAGAGAAGATAGCGGATTCAGTCTAGCTCTTCCTCTTTCAAGGCTTCAGGATATGATAAATACAGCTAGTGAAGCAATTGGTGAATCACCCACCGTTGTAACTAACAAAGTAAATAGGGTGTATCTCAACATTGAGGATGAATTTGAAGAAGATAAAGAATTCATGGAAGAATTGTTCAATCAGATAAGAGCAAAAATCGCTGTAATAACTGCTTTACCTCTAGAAGTGATAGAATATACTTGGGAGTTTACAATGATTAGGGTGTTCATCATTGATATTATTGATCAAATGATGACAATGATGTCTACGATGTTAAATGCTTTCGGTGCATTGATAATAGCAGCTGGATTGTTAGTAATAGTAAATATTCAATTAATGGCTCTTGAAGAACGGGAAAGTCAAACAGGGATCATGAGAGCAATTGGTGCAAAAAGAAGAACAATAATCTCGTCAACTTTGATAGAAAGCGTTTTTCTAGGTGTAATAGCTTCAATAGTCGGATTATTGGGAGGTATAGTTTATGGATGGTTCTTGGGGTGGGTTTTTGCTTATTCTTTTGATTTTGCGTCCGAGGATATTCCACTTATAGTTACTCAATCGACATTAATCTGGAGTTTTGTTTTCGGATTTATTATAGCCGTTGTTTCAGGAATTTATCCCTCATTAAGAGCCTCCAGAATTAATATTGTAGATGTTTTAAGAGGAATTACTAGAATTCACCCTAAAAAAATGACCAAAAAAAGCATTTACTTCGGTTCTATTTTGAGCATAGGAGCAATCATATGGCTAACAATGTCAGGTTTTCCACCATTATGGGAAGGAAAGGAAGCCTTTAGGAATATAGATGATGTCGAAAAAATGTACATACCGATATTATTTACAGTACTTGGTCCGGCAATTATGGCGTCCTATTTCTGGTCGAAAAGGATTTCGCTCAATGTTGGAGCACTATTTATGATCGGTTGGCCTCTTTTCATCATTATCTGGGCACTTGAATGGGTCGAAGAAGGAGATGGTGGAATGTGGCTCATAAGTTATTGTATCGTCTCAATGATTATCGGTAATGTACTATTGATGGGCATTAATCTTGAGATTTTCGCATCCATAGGTGAAAAGGTTGTTGGAGTTGTTCCACGATTACGAGCAACCGGTATGGTAGCTTTTCGTCAGATGAGTAGTAATAAAACAAGGTCAACTTTAACATTCGCACTCTTTGCAACAATTCTCTCAATGAACATCTTCATGGCTGCTTTTAATGCAAGTATGAGGTTTGGGCTCGATGATGCAATGGAAGAGATTTCAGGAAACACTGATATTATTGTTTCTATTACTTCTCCTGTTCCAAGAGCCGTTCAAACGGCTAATCTTATTCAAGAGGATGCTGATTTCAATAATCGTATTGATCTAGTCAGACCATTAACAGTCACGCATGGTTTATCATACCTGATAACGGATCCAACAAACTCATCATGGAGACCTAACCCGTTAAATGAAACAGAAGCTGAAAATATAGTTAGTAACTACAACGTAGCTATAGCTAACGATACTTTTTGGGATGATGAAGACGATTGGTTCTTTAAGTATGGTTTAGAACATGATAAATACATCGAATTTGAAGATGGAGTAAAATACCAAGATGATGAAATAGTTACTCCTGAAGACCAACTTCTATGGAAAGCACTCAGCGAAAATAGGCATGTTAATATCACTAATCCTAATAATGCAAGTGAAACAATTTCTGTTCCAATAATAATCACTACTAGGTTAATGACTTTTGATAACTTCCAAGTTAAGTATCTAAAAGAAGTGGGTGATTTGGTCTACCTTGAAGATACTGACGGTAATTTAAAGCCTTATTTGATCGCCGGGTTTGCAATTGATAACCCATTGATTAACGCTTTTCAGCTTGCAAGCCAACATGATGGAAGCGGAGGAGGACCTTTTGGTCCAGCAACTTTCTTCGTATCTGCTGAAGAGAAGGAAAATTTAGTTGTATTTTCCTTTGGACTAGGTGAACTAGATAATTATTTACTGATTGGTAGTCCATTTGACTTGAATTCTGAAGGAAATGATATTTTGAGCCAAGATATTCAAACTTGGGCAAACTCGAACACAAGTGAATATAGAATCCTTTATGGAATGCATTCATTTTATGTTATTGTAGTCTATGATATCTACGAAGAGTTCTTAGAAGGACAATACCGTTTCTTTAACTTCTTACAGACATTTACAAGTTTAGGTTTTGTAGTTGGTATACTTGGACTAATGGTAGTATCCTTAAGAGCTGTTTCTGAGAGGAAACGAGAAATAGGTATGCTAAGATCTATAGGTTATAAGAAACTAGATGTTATCTTGGCAGTTATTTTCGAACTAATCGCTTTGAGTATTATTGGTTGGTTAATAGGGATGTTTAATGGGCTAGTAATGGCGCAAAGGCTTATTGATGTAAGCTTTGGGGACTTAGCAGATTTTGTTATTCCATGGTACCCGCATATTCTGATCTACTCAGTAATTACTTTTGGTGCATCATTCATTGCAGCAATAATTCCAGGATGGTTAGCTAGCAGAATTCCTCCCAGTGAGGCATTGAGGTATCAAGGTTAGGAGGTAAAATAAAATGTCAAAAAGTGAATATATACTAGAATGTAATAATGTGCATAAAGTCTACGGTGAAGGAACACAGAATGAGGTTCATGCTCTTCAAGGGATTAACCTTAAGATAAAAAGAGGAGAGATGGTCGCTATCCAAGGACCTTCCGGTTGTGGAAAGAGCACTCTTTTGAATGTTATCGGTGGATTAACACCCATTAGTGAAGGTGAAATCTTTATCAATGGAATTGATATCAGAGACTTTACTGATGCTGAAATGGCTACTTTTAGGAATGTAAATCTAAGTTATATCTTTCAACTGTTTAACCTCTTTCCATTCTTAACAAGCCTTCAGAATGTAATTCTTCCTTTGTTAATCCAACAATTACCTCGTTCGATAGCTGAGAGTAGATCAATCAGTTTACTTCGAGAAATGGGTTTAGGTGGACAAATAATAAGGAGACCAGGAGAACTCTCTGGTGGACAGCAACAAAGAGTTGCCATTGCAAGAGCACTTGTCAGTAACCCTCAAATTCTGTTAGGTGATGAACCAACTGGTGACTTGGATACTACCACATCGGGTGATATCCTTCGTCTTTTCAGAAGAATTAATACTGAAAGGGAACAAACTATGGTTCTTGTTACTCATTCCGATTGGATAGCAAGTAAGTGTGATCGAATTATTAGAATTCAAGATGGAGTCATCGTAGAGGATGGCTTGAACGGAGGAAAATAACATGACTGAAAAAATACCAATTGAACACATGGAAAGCCCTGAGCTTTATGCTATTTTTCCGATTCTTAAAAGAGATCGAAATAGAAACTTCACTCTCTCAATTGATCTTGAAAGAAGCTTATACAAAAAAATAAACACTTTTGAAGATCGTTTAATTGCTAGAATGCTGAGTTTTGTACCTTTTGTTTCAAACAAAGTATTCAAGGCTCAAACGAACGAATTAAACATGTTTTTGATTTCTTATTCAAAGTTCAATCCTCTTGTAATTCTGGAACTTCAAGATAGAATAGAAATAGAGAATCGTCTTACAAGGCTTTATGCTAAGTATCTGAAAAATATTATTCGAT
>DAOWED010000030.1 GCA_030638685.1 Candidatus Heimdallarchaeota archaeon
ATCTTCAAAATTATAGGAAGTGCTAGTTCTGGATAGATGTCAAATACTTCAAAAACTTCGTTTTCAAATATTTGAATAAATTCTTCAGTGTATGGAACATCTTGAACACCATATTTATCCATAATTAAACGTCTGAAAAGCCTAACTGTTCCTCTGTGAATCCTCTGTTTATGTTCCTCTGTAACTGCACGTTTTCTGATAACTATCTCGTCAATAACTATCTGATAGCTAGAGCGGATTATATCAAGGTTCTCAGAGCGTTCCTTATTTTGCTGTCGAGTAGCTCTTATACTTTGTGACATTTGACCCTTTTGTTCATCTATCTGATTTTGAAGATCTTGAATCTGTTTCTGACTTTTTTCAAGTAAATGTTCAAAACTTGGTTCAGTAACCTGAGAGTATAGTAAATCCCAATAAATATCTTTTCCACTTGAAAGAGGGTATTTTTTGACTATTTTTGAATAAATATTACTAAGTTTATCTTCTGAATCCTCTGTTTTATCAAGGGTGAATTTGTTGATACTGAACTGTATCATTGCTACTCCCCATCTTAAATCAAAAATCGGGGAGAGAAACGCGAATTTTTCCTTAATATCCTCTAATCGAGGCTCTAGGACGTCTTTTGTTAAATTAGTCATTATAACTGTATCTTCACAATCAAAACTTTTCAGATTAATAATTTCATTTGTAATTTGTAATTGACGTTCTTTACAGCTAATCAATTCATCATAAAAACAACATAGGAGATATATCATTTCCTCTTCTTCTTCGATTATGGGGTCCACCAGTTCTAAAAGAGTATTAAGATCCTTTGATAGGTCTTCTATAGAATAATCAGGAAGTTGTCTTCCTTCATCTTCAAGTAACAGGAGACCATAGAATGCTATTATTTGAATAAGCAAAGGTTCATCTACATTCGGAAAAAGAGGTTTAAAAGTGTCCATTTGATCATTAATGAACGTTTCTTTTCTCCAGAGAACAAATTCGTTGATTTTTGCAAAAAGAGGTGAAGTGCTTGCCACTTCTTTCCTCCCTGCTTTTATTCTCTCTTTATTCTCCTTTTCTGGACACATTTTCTCACCTTAATCTGTTTGGTTACTTTTGGGATCCATCTCACTAAATGACTGATATTTTTGTAGATCCTCCATATCCATGAACTCGGAAAGATTCCAATGTTCTAGTATTTTTTGATTATTAATTACTTCTTTGGGGGATAACCCGTCTTTAAGGTCATCTATTACGTCTCTACTTATATTTAGAATACTTAGCTGGTCAGGTAAATCGACCCGATCATTTATTTCTGTAGATGTAAGTGCTACAAAAAACATTATTTGTTTTCCTTTGATAAATGTTTTAGTGAATACTTCCAAGGATTCTTCAGGTTTTTCTTTCGATTGAAAAACAGCTCTTTGAGGATATATAAATAAGTTTTGAATTATCTCGTCATTAACTCTATTCATTGATAATCCAAGCCTTCTAGGAAACAATGTAGAAAACCAGAATTGAAAGAAATGGATTGGGTCGAGTTCTTCTTCTAAAACAGTTGATTTGGAATGGGGTGGATAAAGAGCAGCCATTTCCTTTAATACAACAGTTGGTGGGGCTTTTATTACTTCTCCTTCACAATGGTTAACTAAGTTATAGTCTTCTTCTTCAAAGAATGTTCTCCCACAAGAGCCAAGACATTGGTTTTCATTGTTTAAT
Organism: Candidatus Heimdallarchaeota archaeon; assembly: GCA_030638685.1. GTDB lineage: Archaea > Asgardarchaeota > Heimdallarchaeia > Heimdallarchaeales > DAOWED01 > DAOWED01. Next base: position 1,705 of record DAOWED010000030.1, read on the forward strand.
ATCTCTCCTTTGATAAAAAAACTACAAGCAAGTCTTGAACCTTTCTTTTGTTCAAGAGTAGCACCCATTGCCTCTCTTTCTCTGAAAAGATGATCATAAAGATACCCTCCAAGAATATTCGCTTTGGAATGGCATTCATCAAGTTGCTCAGCTGAGCTAATTGATTTATCCATAAGTTGCTTTTCTGTTCTTCTAAAAGCACCATTATACATCTTTGAACAGTAATCAATTTCTTTTTGCACTTCTTGGATTTTAAGATCACTAAAAGCAGCAACTAAAAATTCAATCATATAGGTTTTTTCAAAGCGAGATTTCAAATGCCAGATTGTGGGAGTTACCATCTCTTTATTATCTAATCTCTCAGATCGAAATTCAGCTAGTTTCATGTAATAATGACTTATTCCATAAATTTCAACAATATTTAGTTGTCCTAACCCTTCCTCAATACCATCAATAATAACTTGATCGGTTATTTTTTCATGTCCTACAATACCTGGGATGTTAATTGCTTCATCATTATGGTTGACAGAGCTGAACAAATAAATGGAAAATGAAGCTGAATCCATTTGTTCACCAGTAGTTTTAATTTGGTCATGTTCTTCTGATGTCAACCCATAGCACCTTTAATAGTTAATTTTTCAATATCCCATTTCCCTTTTGTAAAATTGTGTTAATATATGATTATTTTCCATGTCCTTTAAAAGATTAGTACAAAAAAAATTAACTAAAAAACAATAATTGAA
>DAOWED010000044.1 GCA_030638685.1 Candidatus Heimdallarchaeota archaeon
GAAGTATATGATGATGCTTCACAAATAAATGGTACTACACCCGGAACATTTAATGGTACTTCGACCTATATTACTTCTCAAGGCTCTGAAATAAATATTTCAGTAAGTGCTTCTGATGATTTAACATTAGGAAGCGGAATCTATGAAGTTTACCTCAATTTCGGTATTCGTTCTTTTGATCCGGAAACAGGATTACCTATAGGTGGCTGGTCAAACTTTACACAATTAATGATCTCTACGGATGGTAATATAACTTGGTGGAGTATAATAACTATAGATGAATGGAATCAAGAGTATCGTTATTGGTTTACTGCAACAGATGAAGCTGGAAATATAGCGGAAACTGAGTTAACCACCAACCCTTCATTCTTCGTCCTAGATACTTCAGCACCGTTCATTAATGCAGATATTATTCTTCCTGAGGATCAAACGATGGAAATTTATCCTTGGGCAAATGATACCATTCAAATCGATATTGTAATGACAGATATTGGTTCCGGTCTGAATGAAACAGATTTAGATATTAATATGAACTTTTATTATAATTACACTCTCTATACTGCTACCTTAACTAATGGATCGATTGTTCAAGTAACCTCCCTTGAAGGGTTAAGTGTTTCCAGTTACACTGAAGAAATAATTACGGTGGAACTATTTCCCACATTAAGTGGTTATTCGTATAATTCTACCACGGATACTTATACCTATAATTTCACGGTTTACATATCTACTAGTTTATCAGGAAACACCGAGATAACTTGGAAGATCAATTGTACTGATCTAAGTGCAAATGTATATAACACCCCCATAAAGACTTACGATATCAAACCATACCCCATAACTGAGCCAGTTGAACCTATTATCCCCGGTGATACTGGAATAGATGCTGATGAAGAAGGACAAGAGCAGCAGAGAAAATATCTTGTTTATGGAGTAATAATTACTTTAGTTGTTATTGGAGTGCTGTTCCTTTACTATCAAAGATCAATCATTATGGGTTCAATCAAAGCCAAACAGATGGAAGCAAAACTTAGATCATTTATTGATGAGCTTCTTGAAGAGATAAGACAGCATTCAGCTAAAAAAGAATATCGTGAAGCTGTGAGAAAGATCTATACTGCTCTAGAAGAAGTAGGTCGAATTATGATAAAACGGCCGCGATATCAGTTTGAAACAGCTCAAGAATATGCAATAGCTTTAGCTGGTTTAATGACTGTAGACTTAGAATCAGTGATGACTATATCTTATAAATTTGAAAAAGCTCGCTATGGCAAAGGTGAAGTTACTTATGATGACTTCATTGAGGCAGAAACAGCTTTTAACGTTATTATTCAAACATTACTTTCGATAGGTGCAATTAAAACAACTGAACTTACCGAAGAAGAATCTTCCCCCTATCCCCCCGCATCCCCCTCAACAGAGTCTAATGACCCTGAAAATAAATAATCCAATTGGAGTTGTCAGATAAAATGAAAAATCCACTAACCTGGTTTAAAGAGTTGCGTACTAAGCGTGAACAACAATCTAGTGCTCAAGATGAACTTGAGCGCGTGAGACGTTTAGGACGACAACAAGAATACAAATCAGCAGTAATTGAGGTGTTTCTTGCATTAGAAGCAATCATGAACTTGGTTTTAGAATTTAAGAGACCAGAAGCTGTTACTGCTCGAGAATACAAAGATGTTCTACTTGAACGAATTGTTGAAAGAGATACACGACCTGAATTTTTCAGGAAGATGAGCTCTCAAGAAAGACGAACTTTTGCACTTGAAAAAGCACCTGAAGAAATGAAGAATTCACTTGAAACCATTGTTTCAAACTTTGAATTAGCTCGATATTCCCCCGAAGAAGTTTCATTTGAGATGTTTCAAGAATCAATGCAAGAACTTGAATCATTGTCCTCAGCTGTTTCAGGTAAAAGAAGACGTCCTCCCTCCGGCAAACCTAAGAAAACAAGAGGTAAGCCTAAGAAGCCTAAGGGAAAAGCTCCAAAGAGAAAACCTTCTCCTAAGAAAAGAGCTCCCCGTAAAAGGCCTCCTCCAAAAGAAGGTGAATCTCCAGACCCTAAAAGAGCCGCTAGAAAAGCTGTTAGGAGACCAAAACCGACTGAAGAAGCCGCAACACCCGAAACACCACCTGTAGCACCACCTGAAGAGGAATCATAAAAACAACTAAAGGTGATAAATTATGTCAAAACCCTCAACCTCATCTAGTAGCCGAAGAATGCGATTAGCAATAGCTTTATTGTTCATTCTTGGGATTATGCCGATATTAATGGCTATCTCTCCTTTTGGGGTTAGTTATGGTCGCTTCTCACCTTATAATTCAGATTATGATGGATTATCAGTTGTTTATAATGAACTATCAAACAGTTTTCATACCTCAGGAGTTGATAGCGGAGCACCAAAGTATGCTATTAATACATCGATCTCATCGATGAATATTCTTAACCGATTAAATGCTTCTGGAGTAACAATCATCATGGGACCGGCATCAAATTTTGATTTCTCAGAAACACTTTCAATGCTCTTTTATTTAATAGGAGGTGGTTCACTAATCATAGTTGATGATTTTGGTACAGGAAATGATATCCTGGATCCAATCTTTGACATGTTAGAAAATTGGGATAAAATAGCTGAAGAAATGGATTTAGATGTTCCTACAATGAGCTCTCTCTTTACTGGAGGTGAATCAGAAGCAGCAGGAGTAGGCGACATAAACATATTTTCAATGATTGGAGATGTGTTAAGACGCTTTGGTTTTAACAGCTCGGCAATATTGATGGATGCTGGAAGTAATGATGGTAATCCCGCTAGACCTTTAATCACAGACATTGATCATAGTGGAGCAATGGGAATAACTTTTACAGAAGGAGTAAACAAGGTACAACTTGAATATTCTACATGTATAAGTCTAAAAATTCGTCATACAGTATATGAAGAGGATGGTGAGACACCTGTATACGCTGATCCAAAGTCAAAAAGTTTGGACTTCGATATTCCTCCTATTGGTGGGAACGAATCAGACAGCAAATCAACTACTATGAAGTTCACAACTCTTGATACAAAACTTAACATAACTGCTGACATTTTTGAGGGTAATGCTGAACTTATTGTTACTAAGGTCGATGGGAATACCAGTTCATCCATACATTCAGGCACAATATCTAATGGACAAACAATCCAACTGACTTTAGATAAAGCAGGTACCTATGAAATTGGTGTTGTTAATCCATCATTTTCTAACTATCTTAGGGGTGAATTGGATATTAGTTACTCTGGGCATCTTACTCGTGATGATTGGCAGCCCCTTACAAAAATCTCAATTAGCGAAGTTTTGGGTTCTGATCTATATGAAGGAAATGATATCTCCTTTTCATTCTTCCCACTTTATTCATCAACATCATCTTGGCTAGAGACAGATATGAAATCTGCTCAAGATGGAACAGCTGAACCAAATGTTGAGGATGAATGGGGTGGAGTAGCTTTTGCTCCAGTTCTAACCATCCCTCTGTTTGAAGGAGCTGGAAAGATGATCTTTGTTTCTGATCCTTCGATCTTTATCAATCGTTGGACACAGAAAACAGATGAAAATGATAATCTGAAGTTTGTAACTAATTTAATTGATTATGCTACTAACCACCAAAATGAAACAACTAAAATGGTTCTCTTTGACTTAGGTCACAGTTATCAACCTTTGAATAGTCCTACTCTCTATTCTATGGCAGTATTGAAATTGCTAGCAAATGTCTCTATGTTTCCTTTGCTTGCTCCTTTTGCTCCATGGTTTATGAGTGCGATTGCTTCAAAGCTTGTTCCTAAGAAAAGAAGGCTAAAACCCATGCTTCTCACTAAAAGAAGAAGTGAAAAAGGTTATTCCTTCTTTGACCAAAAACTCAAGCAGATTAAATACAATAGACGATACTATGAGGCTCTAGGTTTAATCTTGAGGAGATTAAAGAGATCATTTAACTCAAGTGAACTAGTAAAAGAATATGGAGAAGCTAAACCTGCTTCCTTAGCTAAGTTTTATGCTTACACCCATCCTAGTCGTTTCAATGAACGAACAGTAAGAAATAGGCTAGTTCAAATTGAGAAATCAATAACAAGTCCTAAAGATAGAAAAAGATTAACAGAAGTACTCTTTCGTAGTCATGCAAACTACTTGAAAGAACTTCATAATCTGTTCATATCTGAATAGGCAAAATAAGTCTGACAACTTATCCCCTCCTTTCCCCTCACAAAAAAAATACACTCCTCTCCAATAAAAATATTAAGGAAAAAAAAACAATAACAGAAAGGAATGACGAAAAATGAGTAAAGAAGAAACACAAGAAATAGCAGTAACAGCCAAGGATATTCAAGCAACCTGGTTGGATATACTTGCACAACTTGAAAAAGCAATAGTTGGTAAAACAGAAGTCTGTGAAGATTTGATGTTAGCACTTCTAGCAGGAGGACATGTTCTACTTGAAGGTGTCCCAGGAATAGCTAAAACATGGATTACTAACCAGTTTACAGCAACTTTAGGTTGTGAGTTCAAAAGAGCTCAATTCACCCCCGACTTATTACCAAGTGATGTTTTGGGAACAAACATCTATGACCAAAAATCAGGTACCTTCAAAATGAGAAGAGGACCGATTTTTACCAATATTCTGCTGGCAGATGAAATCAACAGAAGTCCACCCAAAACACAAGCAGCACTATTAGAAGCAATGGCAGAAAAACAGGTATCAATTGAAGGAACGACCTACAAGCTTGATAGACCATTTATGGTAATAGCTACCCAAAACCCAATTGAGCAAGAAGGCACCTATCCTCTTCCTGAGGCTCAAGTCGATCGTTTTGCTATGAAACTTGATCTTGAACTTCCCTCCGATGATGAAGAGCTTGAAATTATCAAGCTCAAACATTTCGGTCAAGGAGCTTCAGTTGATCGAGTAACTACTCCTAATACTATCAATCGTTTCATCACTTTCATCCGCACAAAGATATATATCGATGAAGATGTGCTAGATTACATTAGAAATATCGTTACTAAGACAAGAGCTGACGGTAGATTAATCCTTGGAGGAAGTCCACGATGTTCTATTGCTCTCCTGGATAATGCTAAGTCTTATGCCGCAATCAATGGTAGGGATTATGTAATCCCCGATGATATCAAAAGGGTTATTCCACGAGTAGTACCTCATCGTTTACAAGTTAAAGCAGAGGCTGAGCTTGAAGGTACCTCTGGAAGAATTATAGCTGATGATATTCAGAGGACATTGAACGTTCCTGTATAAACTGGTATTAATTGATGTAA
>DAOWED010000198.1 GCA_030638685.1 Candidatus Heimdallarchaeota archaeon
AACGATTTTACAGAGAAGGAGTCAAAAACCGTTTCTACGCAACCAAATAGGTGTAAAACACCACTCAACAAAAAATGACAAGAATTAAATAAAAAGAAATGAATACCAAAATATGTCTAAATGGAGAATAGATGCAGAACTGTTAATAGATGGAGAAAATGAGCCAATTAAAGATGGATCAGTAGTTTTTGAAGGAAAAAAGATCATTTATGCAGGAACAGTAGAAAATGCACCTACCGCAGAGATTGAAAAACAAACAAAAGTAGTTATGCCGGGGATGTGGGATTGTCATGTACATGTATTTGGAATAAAAGGGGCAAATCCGGTTGAATGGATGCAAGCAAATCTTAATCCAATTTCACCTGCTGCAAGGGCAGCTTATGATATGAAAGCAGCAATGGAAGCTGGTTTTACTAGCGTAAGAGAAGCAGGAGGATTTGGGTTGCATATGAAAGAAGCAGTAAATGACGGGTCAATAATTGGACCTAATATATATGCTTCAGGAGGAGCAATAGGTATAACAGGAGGGCATGCTGATTCTCATAGTCTTCCAATGAATATTATACACCAGATAGATGTCCAAAACTGGGGTGGAAAAAAGATAGTAGACGGCCCTTTAGAAGCAATCAAAGCCGTTCGATTAATGATAAGAGAAGGGGCAGATGTGATAAAAATAATGGCTTCAGGAGGGGTTATGAGTGCAAGGACAAACCCTAATCATCAAGAATTTAACGATGAGGAGTTCAAAGCTATAGTAAAAGAAGCAACTTCAAAGGGAAGATTAGTCATGGCTCATGCACATGGTAAACCAGGAATAATGGGTGCAGTAAAAGCAGGAGTAAAAACAATAGAGCATGGAACATGGTCAGATGAAGAAGTTTGTGAACTAATGATTGAAAAAGAAGCCATTTTAGTACCCACAGTTTATATTCAGAGAAGGCTTGCGGAAAGAGGAAGAGAAGCAGGAGCAACAGAAGAAACAATGGTGAAAATAGCTATGGTGGTAGATGAACACCGAGAAGCTATGAAAAGAGCTCAAAAGATGGGAGTAAAAATAGCTCTCGGGACAGATATTTTTTCATCAGGAGCAGATAGTATTGTTCCTTGGGGAGATCATGGAAAAGAGCTAGAATATATGGTAGAGATAGGTATGAGTCCCCTTGAAGCAATCATAAGTGCAACATCAATGGGTCCAAAAACCTTAGGTCAAATGGCACCAAAAGCAGGGATACTTCGAGAAGGGTATGATGCAGATCTATTAACACTAAAAGTTAATCCACTCGAGGACATAACAATTTTCCAAGAGTTCGATAATATTACTGGTGTTTTCAAAGGAGGAAAACTAGAGATCAACAAAGGAATTCAATAGTACAGAAGTTTTTGATTTAAAATTACTCTAGTCCTAGATTACCAAGTTCCAAAGCTCTTGAAACGGAGGATAGAACAGTAATCATAGGATTAACTCCTAAAGCAGTAGGTAAAACACTAGAATCCATAACGTAAACACCGGGATAATGGTGCATCTGCATGGTTTCATCAATTACACTAACTTTAGGATCTTTACCCATTCGTGCAGTTCCCATAGGATGAGCTGAAAAGACAGTTATTTCATTAGGTCCATTTTTCAAAGATCTAATCTTAGAGATTTCTTCAGGGGAAGATAAGTCTGTAAATTCTGAATGTAAAGTCATTACACTTTTAGCACCGGCAGCAAATTGTACCTTTGCAGATGTTTCAATCCCTTCAATTAAATGCTCCTTATCTTCGTCACTAAGCTTATATCTAATAGAAGGCACTTTTCTGAAATTGATGCTTCCATTTTGAAGGTTTAGACCCCTTCGCCACTTAATCTCTCCATTAGACTTTTTATTAGCTCCATCTCTCACTAGAACAAGCATTGCAGCAACATTCCTAAGTTGAGCTAATATTCCCCTTCTCATAGTACCTATTCCTGGTAAATTGACACCAGCCAAAAAAGGCTCTAAGTCGGGTATTTCAAGCCAAAAACCGTAACCTTCTCCATTAAGGTTGGAATATTCCTTACTTACGGTGGTAAGAGGCATACCATAGGTAGGATCTATTACTCGATCATAAATTGCAAAAGAAGCACTTACTGGATGAACCCGGAAGTATTTACCAACATTACCTCCTTTAGTAAGTTTAGATTTCTGTAAGAGAAGAGGAGTATAAACTGCTCCTGCGGCAACAATTACTCTTCTAGAAGTAATAGTTATTTTTCTATCGTTAAGATCGCAATTTTTACCCAGAATGGTGGCTGTGATATGTTGTGTTTCTTTTGATAAATATTTTATTTTATCAGCCCTTGTTTCTGTAAAAATGGTTACTCCATTATCTAAAGCATCTTGTAAGTAAGTTAAACGCATATCCATTTTCGTATCATACGGGCATCCAAGTCCGCAAGTACCACAACCAATACAATCTTTTGAGTTATTTTCAATACTTTCTGCATGTATTCCTAAATCTTTGCATCCATCAAGTATAACTCTATTTGCTTGATTATGTTCATTATCAGGTACGGTGTGAGCATTTATTCGCTCTTCAACTTCTTCAAAGTGTTTGATCATTTCTTCTTCTTTGTATTCTGTTAGTCCGTAGTCTGTACCCCACTCCTCTAAAACATGAGTTGGAGTCCTGAAACAAGCCATCCAATTAATTGTGCTACTACCCCCATAAACTGATGCTTGTAAGATTCTAACACTCATATCATCAGTTGCTAGTCCGGCAGATCGAACATACATTTTTTTGATTAACTTGGTAGAGTCTTGATCAAAGTCAGTTTTGTCAACATAAGGTCCTTTTTCAAGAAGTACAACCGAATAACCTTGCCTACTTAACTTAGCAGCTGAAATAGCTCCTCCACATCCACTTCCTATTATACAGATGTCTACTGTTAATCTGTCTTTGGTAATATCAATTGGTTTGTAAATGGTCATGATTTAACCTCTTTTTTAGTTTCAGTTTTAGGTTTATCTTTGGGTTTAGCTTTGGGTTTAGCTTTGGGTTTAGCTTTGGGTTTAGCTTTGGGTTTGGGTTTTGGTTTGGGTTTTGGTTTAGCCTTCGGTTCATCTTTAGGTTTAGGCTCAGCTTTGGGTTTAGCCTTTGGTTTGGGTTTTGGTTTAGCTTTAGGTTTAGGTTCAGCTTTAGGTTCAGCTTTAGGTTTAGCTTTAGGAATAACTTTCCAATGTTTCCAATCTTTTGGTGGTTGCCAAGGTTTTTTACCAAATAATAGAGTAGGTGTTTCGTGCTCTCTTCCTATTGTTTCACCAGGATAATCCATTTCTGGCCAACTTTTTTCTAATGAATAATATGACCACCCGCATAATGCTCTAAAAGCTACATAACCTATTCTTAAGAGAGGTAATCTACTAAGCATCCATTTTTTTAGAAATACTTCTTTTGCATCATCATCCATTTTTGCAAATCGTTTTAAGCTCTTTCCAAAGAATAGTGCAGCTATACGTGAATTAACCAACCAGAGCAGAATGTGAAAATCTTTCTTCTGAAAGTCATCTATTGTATCCAGAAAACCATCTGCTTCGATTACAAATTCTTTCCCTAGCTCTTCTTTAGGTACCCCTAAAATTGTTTCTCCAAGGTCTAAGATAACGTTAGCCTCTTTCTTTTTCAGGAATTGAAACGATAATTCACTTACATCTACAGTCATTCTATCGTTCGTGTTTAATGATATTTTATTTAGTTATTGGTTGATTATCACTTAAATTAGTTAAATAGAACGAGAGTTAACAAAAGAGCCCAAATTACTGATTGTTTAAGATTGTTAGAAATAAAACATCTTACGAAAATTTTTTAGTTAAAACAATCACTTCAAGAATATGGTTGCAGCTTACATTTTAATTGATGTAAAAAAGGGCTTCACTGAGCGAGTGGTTGAAGCTTTATCCATGGTTGATAATATTCAGCTACTGTCAGTTGTTACTGGTGAATTTGACATCATCATCAGAGTTGTTACTGATGAACTAGAAGATCTATACCAGTTGATGATTGATAGTATTGACCCTATTGAAGGAGTTAATGATACAATCACTTCTGTTGTTGAAAAAGAGTTCAAGTAGTAAGGTGAATAAAAATGAGCAGTGATTCAAGACGAACTAGAAAAGCCAAATCGTCTTTATCTAAAAGATTACTCTTCTACACCTTAGCTCTTTCATCAAGTATTCTATATGCTATTTTTGTAGTGCTTGATGGATATATAAGCCATGAAATACTACCTGATGGTTATGTTTTTGCTACAATCTCATGGTGGTTAGGTTTAGCCATTTTCACCATCATAGTGATTATTTTAGCTCTACCATTACGTACTCTAACTACTTCATCAGAAGTCAGAGAAAAGGTTAAGAGTAGAGCTCCGTTAGGTACATATTTGGACCCCAATTTCAGAGGAATTCGTATTCCACCATGGGAAGTACTCAAATTTGTCTTACTAGGTGGTTTTTTTATGGGAGTTTCAACTATCATTTACTTTCAGATGATCGATAAATTTGATGCAGCAACATTTGTTCCTCTAATGTCTTTTGTGATCGTTTATCTTTTAATTGGTGATTTTCTAACTGAAAAAGATGGACCTACTCTAATCGAGCTCCAAGCAATAATCATGATAACTCTCGGAGTTTTTATATCCAGCGCTTCAAGAAGTGAGTTTGATTTAGAAAGCTTAGCAATTACTCTGATTTTTCTAAACGGTACATCTGCTGGTATAACTATTTCTCACAAAAAAGCTACTCAATGGAAAGATCCAGTAACAAGAAGACCTCTAGATTCGCTGGCTATTCGTTACTATTCAATGTTAGTAGCAACTATAATTACTACATTGATGTTTTTGCTAGTAATCAATGAAGAAAGGGTAGAGATGTTAAAAACTCAATTTATTGCATCAATTTTCCCAGTGGGATTATCGATGATATTAGCCACTATCAGTTATATTTTCTTTATTAGAGCTCTTGAAATGGGTAAAATGTCCATAGTTAACTCTCTGACATCCTTTTCAGTGATAGCGTCAATACCTATTGCATTCATTGCTAATTGGATTTTTCCAAATGAGTTTCCCATTGATATGGGGGGATCATTAGGTATTGTTCTCAAATCAGTAGGAGCAATATTAGTACTAACAGGGATGATAAGTCTAGCTCTTTCTGATGCTAAAATCTTGGCTCTCGTTAAAGTATCAGAAGATGGGCTTAAAGAAATTGACAAAATAGCCGCTATGAAGGGAGTAGCTAGAGTTTCAGTTTTAGCTGGAAAATATGATATACTCATCACAATTAGAACAAGATCTATGGGGAAAGGGTATAGAAATACTATCAGAAAAATCTCTGCGTTACCTAACGTTACATCATTAAAAACAATGGCAATTTTAAAGGAGTGGAGCTCATGATAATCTCTTATGTCTTTATAACCAGTCATCTTGACCAAGAAACATCTTTAGCTGAATACCTTAGAAAGCTAAGAGAAGTTGATGAAGTAATGATTACTACCGGTACAAGTGATGTTATTTGTCGAGTGGTAACAGAAACATTAGAAGATCTTTATAAATTCACGATAGAAGAACTTGAAAAACGACCTGAAATAATTGATATGAGGACATCTGTAGTAACAAAAGAAATTAATGTCTAAGAACATTAAAACGGAAAGGAATTGTTATGACAAAGACAACATGCATTTTTTGTGATTATAAACGAGAAGAAATAATCGAAAAAAATAATTTAGCTTACTTAATTTATGATAATTATCCCGTTAATAAGGGTCACATGTTAATTATTCCATTTAGACATGTGGTTAATTTTTTTGAACTGACAGAAGAAGAACTAAGTGCTATTTATGAACTGCTAATTAAGGGGCAAGAAAAACTCAAAGAGGAAGTTAAAGCAACAGGATTTAATGTTGGAGCAAACATAGGTCACGATGCGGGTCAAACAGTTTTTCATGTGCATATGCATTTAATTCCAAGGTTTCATGGAGATGTTGATGACCCTCGAGGGGGAATAAGAAATTTCAAGAAACCTCTAGTTAAGTATCCATAACTCAATTTTTTCAACAAATACTCTAAACGTTGCAATTGCAATTTACTAGTAAATTGAAGCTGATTGATTTACTTGGTCCATTCAAAAGCTATTCTAACACATACTTCTGCGGCTTTTTGAAGAGCTTTGGTAGAAATAAATTCTCTACGGGAATGAAACATTATTCCACCTGCGAAAAGATTGGGAGTAGGAATACCTTTAGCAGAAAGCCGTGCTCCATCTGTTCCTCCACGGATAGCTGTATCTTTGACTTCCAGTCCAGCATTTTCAATTGCGTTTGCAGCAATCTCCTTAATTTTAGGCTTATCTTTGAGATAGACATTCATGTTTTCATACTGATGAGTGAAAGTAAACTCAATCTCTAAGCCGGGGTATTCTGCCATCATCTTCTCTTTCAAAGATTCCATAAAACTCATTCTTCTCTTGTTTTCTTGAACATCAAAATCTCTAAGGATGAAAAGAGCCTCTGCTAGTTCTTCTGAACCTTTAAAATTCATACAGTGGTAGAAACCTTCTCTTTTTTCAGTTCTCTCAGGTGTTTCTCCTTCAGGTAACTGGCTTACAAAACTGGCAGCAAGACGAATAGCGTTTACCATCTTATCTTTCGCATAACCGGGATGAGCACTTACCCCTTTGAAGACCACTTTAGCTCCCCAAGCGTCAAAACATTCAGTTTCCAGTTCACCCATTTCTCCACCATCAAAAGTATAGCAAATAGGTGCCATACGATCCATTTTAATAAAATCTGTTCCTTCACCTATCTCTTCGTCGGGAGTAAAGCAAATAGTTATGGGTCCATGAGGTAGCTCAGGATACTTTACCCAAACAGCTAGAGCAGCCATAATTTCAGCAATTCCTGCTTTATCATCTGCTCCTAAAAGAGTATCACCTGAACTAGTAATCAGGTCATGACCTATCAAATCATTTAATTCGGGGCATTCTTCTTTAGTTAATATCAAATTAGCATCCTTGGGAAAAGTTATAGGAGAACCGTCATAATTTTCAATAACTTTCGGCTCAATATTTGCCCCACTAGTAGCATTGGAAGTATCTAAATGAGCTAGAAAACCAATAGCTTGAACATTTTCATAACCGGCTGTTGCGGGAAGATCAGCATAAATGTAACCATTTTCATCTTGTTCTACATTTTCAAGATGCAGTTCTTTTAGCTCGGAAACCATTAATTTACCAAGCCTAAGTTGTCCCTCGGAAGAAGGGTGAGTTCCGGAGGTGGAGGAAGAGGTAGTATCAATAGTAACATAGTTCAAAAAACGAGAGAGTGCTTCATCAAAAAGCAAGGAAAGAATTTCTTCAGAAAGTTCCATATAAACCAAGTTCACATTATCTAAAAGCTTAAGAATTTTTTGACAAGCTAAAGATATTTTAATTAGAGAATTATCAATAATATGAGTCTTATGAAATTAAATATAATTCCTCGTTCTTTTACCAAAGATACTGTTCTGGATGAAGATATCAAAAATATTACTCCAATTTCTGCAGAAGGGAATTTAACAGTTCGTTCAATTAATTCTATTGGTCCAGCTGTTTTTAGAAAAAACCTTTTAGTAAAGAAAAATGCCTCTTTTCATTCTCTTCTTACAGTTAATGAAAATATGACGGTTGATGAAAAATGCAGTATTAAAGGAACAGCAATTATTGATGGTGATCTCTTCGCTAATGAGCTAGTAAGTGATAGCGATCTAAAAGCAGCAAACATTAAAGCAATCAAAGCAACAATTAAAGGAAAAGTAGAAGTACAAGGAAATATAACTGCTGTTGAAAAAATAACTTTTAAAGTAACAAACAAGACAAAGATCGCTGTAGAAGGAGTGATAGAGGCTCCAGAAGTTATTTATAAAAATGTCAAAAGAAGTTTAGGCAAAAGAGTAATACGGCTCTTGCACCTTAACAAAAAATTTCAAAGGATAATCGAGATAGATAATCAAAAAATCCTCACAGATAAGCTAATACTGGATAAGGTAGAAATAACAGGTGAGATCGAAGCCGGTGAAACAATTAATTTATAGGTGAACTTGTTGTCAAACTCTTTCTTAATTGATCTATTATCAATCCAACCAAGCCAACTTTATATTAACAAGAAGAAACTAGCTAAAATCCTTGAAGAAGAGCGAGAACGAGTTATTCCTATCAAGCAGCTTAATAACAAAATTATCTTTACTGATGGACATACAAGAGCCTATGCAGCCTATATTCAAGGAAAAAAACAAATTACAGTAGAATGGGATGATGAAGAACTTGATTGGGAGGCTTATCAAATCTGTGTAGATTGGTGCATTGCAGAAAAAATAACAACAATAACTGATTTAGTGGATAAAATAATAGAGGATGAAGAATATCAGATTCTCTGGCTTGAAAGGTGTAGAGTAATGCAAGAAGAACTTAAAGAAAAAAGAGCTAAGCTCTAAATAATTACCAGTGGCTTTATTTCACCAACTTCGAAATAGCTGCATTTTTAAGTGACTGAAGCTAAACTACATTATTAAGAAGGTGTTGTAAATAACAGGTGAATACTTCTGTCTACTCTCGACATAAAAAACTGATCAGACAAGCCATTTTCTTACAGCATTCAATGGGAGATTTAATTAATAATCATCGATTAGGTTATCTTAACTGGTTTATGTTAAGTGCTAATTTGTGGAAGAGAAGAAATAGGTGAAGATATGACTTTAAGACTATTTAATACACTAACAAGGAAGAAAGAAGAATTCAAACCAATACATGAGGGAGAGGTAAGATTCTATAGCTGTGGACCAACAATTTACGATTATATCCACATAGGTAATGCTAGATCATTTAGTTACTGGGATGTGCTTAGTAAATATTTTAAGTATAAAGGATTTCGAGTAACTCATATCGTTAATATAACTGATGTAGGGCACCTTTTAGCTGATGCTGACCAAGGAGAAGATAAGATAGCTAAAAGAGCCTCAGAGAAAAAAATTGATCCTATGGAACTGGTTGAAAACTATATTGAAGCCTATTTCAAAGCAGTTGACGACTTAAATATTGCAAGACCTAACATTTCCCCTCGAGCAACGGGACACATCATGGAAATGATTGGTCTAATCGAGACTTTAATCGATAAAGGGAATGCCTATGAAGTAAATGGAAATGTTTACTTCGACATCTCTAGCTTTTCTGAATATAATAAATTAGCTAATAGATCATCTGATGAAATACAAGCACAAGGAAGAGTGGATCCTGATCCTAATAAGAAAAGCCAAGAAGATTTCACCCTCTGGAGAAAGGCACCAAAAGAACATATCATGAAATGGAACTCTCCATGGGGACTAGGTTATCCCGGTTGGCATATAGAATGTTCAGTGATGAGTAACAAGTATCTCGGTCCTGGAATGTTTGATATTCATGCTGGCGGAGAAGACCTTATCTTTCCACATCATAGTTGTGAGATAGCTCAATCAGAAGCAGGCTACGGTCATAAGATGGCTAATTTTTGGCTCCATGCTCGGTTCCTTGTACTTTCTGGTGGAAAAAAAATGGGTAAATCAGAAGGAAACGCTGTCTATGCTCATGAATTCATTGAAGAATATGGCGGAGATACCCTTCGTATGTATTTCAGCGGAGCTCATTATCGCTCAGTACTGGAATTTGATACTCAAGCCCTTGAGAACAGTCGATCAGCTGTTAATAGAATTTATTCACTCCTTGACCTGTTAAAATCAGCAGAAGGAGGAGAAAATCAAACACTTGAAGCTGAAATTGCCAAAACTAGGAAAGAGTTTGAGGAAGCAATGGATGACGATATGAACACTCCAGTTGCTTTACAAGCTATAATGCGTTTCATACGAACAGTCAATAACAATATTGACAACCCGAAAGAACTACTTAAGAAAGCAGAAGAACTGATCCGAGAGCTTGGAGGAATACTTGGATTAAGGTTAGAAAGAGCTTCTACTGAAAACAAGGAGCTAGTGGGTGGTCTTATTGAAATGTTAATTGAGCAAAGAGAAAACTACAGAGCCGATAAAGAATGGGCAAAATCAGATGAAATAAGAGATAAGTTGAAAGAGTTAGGTGTGGAAATAAAGGATATGAAAGGAAAAACAATCTATTCATTAACGAACTAGTTTTTCTTTTTTCTTTTTTCCTTTTACATTACTGAAATCTTTAATAATGGTCTTTTCATCTCAAATTATCAATTAAAGTTCAATAAGTGATAATAATGAAAGCTGTTATTTTTTGCGGGGGACAAGGTACTAGAATGCGTCCTCTTACCGATTATATTCAAAAAACCATGATCCCCATTGGTGAATATGAAAAACCTTTACTCGAGTATATAGTTCGATTATTAACCTATCACGGTTTTAACGATTTTGTTTTTCTAACCGGTTACAAACGAAACCAGATTGAAAACTACTTTGGCGACGGTTCTCGTTTTGATTGTTCTATTGCTTATGTAGATGATGATCCGAACCTCAAAGGCACAGGAGGAGCTATTCTTAACGCTCAAGAGCAAATCATTAAGGATAATGCAGATGGTTCTTTCTTAGTTTATTATGGAGATATAATTAGTGATTTTAACCTCAAAGAAATGTATGATAATCATTTAGAGAAGGGAAAAATGGCTACTGTTGTTCTTTCACCAGAATTTCAGATTCCAGTAGGAGTAGCTGAAATGGAAGAGGATGGAACAGTTACTTCTTTTGTTGAAAAACCAACCCTAAAAATCCTAGCTAATACTGGAATAGCAATGCTCAAGTCTGAATTTTTCAAAATTCTTGATCGTGAAAAAACAAAAGGACAAAAAATGATAGATCTTAATGGTGAACTTATGCCAGAACTTGCCGAAAAAGGCGAAGTGAACGGCTTTGTAACCACTTCATGGTGGTACGATGTTGGAACATTAGATAAAATAGCTAAGCTTCCACATTCGAAATTGAATGATAAATTAAACCACTTATTTGAATAGGTTATAGTATCTGGTGCTTCTAAGAATTGATACCTAGAACATTGCATCGCCATAGCTGTTAATAGCTTCTTCTATCTTATCATTGAGTGAATCAGGTATACCTGGAATATCAAGGCTAATAAAACCGGTAACTATGGCATTTACTGCTTCTTCCTCGGTTAACCCTCTTGCTTGAAGATAATTAATTTTTTCTTGACCAATTCGCCCAACAGCTGCTTCATGGCTTAGTTCTGCATTATTTGTATTACCGTGTAACTCAGGAATGGCAGAAATTGTACCTTCTTCATGAAGGATTAAACCGTCACATTCCAAATGACCCTTGCATCTCTTACCATTGCCAATTATTCGTCCTCTTGCAATGATATTTCCACCATGACAAACTGCTCTTGAGATAATTTCGCCGGATGATGCTTCACCATTAAGTACTACTTCTGCACCAAGATCTAGTTCATTACCCTCAAATGAAGCAACAACACTATAAAATCTAGCAGTGGCATTTTTACCATTACACTTGATCGAAGGGTAGGATTGAATAGATTTCACTGGTTTTAAACTAATAAAATTACTGATAAAGAGACCGTTCTCTTCCACAACACCAGCTGAACGAGGTCTAACTAGAACATTTTCACCCCAAGAATGGATCATAGTGAAAGTTAGTTTGGCATCTTTTTTTACATAATATTCTGTTATGCCCAAATGAGCCCCTTCTTTGACGGTAACTGAAGTAGTACAACCATTGATAATATTTAGCTCTGCACCTTCTTCAGCAATGATAATATTATGTACTCTCTGCATAAGATTATCTTGAGCAATATAAAGACAAGACTGAACGGGAATATTCCCTCCTTTGTAACCCTTTGAAGCTCTGATGAAATAGCCTTGGACAGGAAATTTATGAGCTGCTTCAGTATATTCATCTTTATCGGGGGAGACGGATTTCCATAAATACTCCTCTCTTAACCAGTCATATTTTTTCAAGGCAGTATTAATATCTAATATCTCTAGCCCTTCATTTTGCTGATCAATATTGATCACAGATTGGTCCTTCTGAATAAAAGTAGCAGTCCTTGTTTGTTTAATATTGTCAAAATCAACCCCTACTTCTTCTAGGGATTTTTTGTCCTCAGAAGAGATGCTTGAAAGATCAATTGCTGGGTGCTCTGTGGCATCAATATCATATTTTGACAGTTTTTTCTCATTAGAAGTCATTTTAATCACTACCAAAGACATCTGCAAAGTCAGCAACTTTCATACAACTAGCACATTGGTTAAAACCATCTTTTTGGATGTGCTGATAAATGTCTCGAGGGTGACCTTCACAGATTACACCATCTCTATTAAAGACATAACCTTTCTCTGCATTAACATAGTCTAGCACAAAACCAGTATGAGTTATTATCAAGCCGGAAACGGTTTTTCTCTCATAGATCATCTTATCTCTTTGCAGAAGATTGTTTATTGATTTGCCTATAATATCCATGTGTTCCATGTCGACCCCAGATTCTGGTTCATCGAGCATAACAAATTGAGGTTTCTGAGCCCTAATCTGCATAAGTTCACTTCTTTTTATTTCCCCACCACTGAAACCGTCATTTAGCTCTCTTTCAATCATATAACTCATATTAAGAGATTCAACTTCTTCATCTTCATAAGAACCGTACATATTCATGAAATCATTCATTTTCAGACCTCTTATTTCAGGAGGTTTTTGAAAAGTTAAAGCAAGCCCGTCTCTAGCTCTTTCATCAATAGACCAGTTAGTAATATCTTTTCCTTTAAAAATAATTTGACCAGAGGTTACTTTTGCAGGAGGTAGGCCCATTATGGCCTTGAGTAAGGTTGTTTTTCCTATTCCATTGGGGCCAAACATCACATGTGTTTCCCCGTAAGGAATGGCTAAGTTGATATTGGATAGCAATACACTATCTCCAACTGTAACTTCGACATTCTTCAGTTGGATCATTAAATCGTTTTCGTTCATTCTTGATTCTCCTATAATAAGTAACAATCAATTTCAAACTTCACTCTTCTTAATTCATTTTATTTGTTATCATTATTGTCAGATTGAAACAATTTTTCAAAGAAAAAAAAAGAAAAAAAAAGAATGGTTTTAAGATGGCTGAATAAGTCTAATAATTCACTCTTTACTTTTTTTAAGTAGATGAAGTGATTCAATCAACTTTATATTTTACAAAGATAAATGAAGCTTTGATGTCAGAACAAATCTCTTTGAAGTCTTTACTTTCTTTTTTTGAAAAAGCTCATGAAATAATAGCTCAAGTGAGTTCCTATGAAGATTTTGAGGAGCAACTAAGCTCAATAATTGTACCCGAAGAACTGAAATCTTTTTATTTTATCAATCACAATAATTTGGAAAAACCTCCCCAACTAGATGCTTGCTACAACGTTGCATGGGGATATAGTTCTGAAGAAGTAGAGATGTATGAACTGTCCAGTTCGTTATTAGAATCTGCCTTATTTTTATGGTTAACAGATCATCTTACAATTGATTTATTTTATGGTGTTTGGCGAAAAGGATACTTGGAAAACTTCCTAACTTCAAACTATAGGATACTAGGTATATTGGGTTTGATGATTAGCTCAAATGAAAAAGAACTTACTTGGGATAAAATAATGGAAGCAAATTTTACTCTTCATAAGAAGTTAGGAGTAGCACCTCTTTTCCCTTCAGAAATAA
>DAOWED010000231.1 GCA_030638685.1 Candidatus Heimdallarchaeota archaeon
GTCTCTATAAAAATTATTTGATATTCATTTTTTTTTGAATCTTAAAAATACATCTACAAATACTGAAGATAAAAAAGAAAAATTACAGAAGAAAGGGAGAAAAAGGCTTTAGAAAATAATGTAAGACGAATCTCTGTTTCTAGAAACACATATAAGGTGAAACAATTATGACAAACTAACCACATTTTTTGGTGTAGAATATGGATTTAAGAAAGAAACTTCAAATTTCAGAAGATAGTATATCCTCCATTCAGAATTTCTTGATGGATGAAAACAATCCTTTAACAAATGACTTGTTCAAAATAATTGAAAAGTATGGCGGAGTAAAAGAAATAAACGCCAAAGCAGAAGAAGCAATGAAGCTAGATACCATCATGGCAAAGCTGGAGAAGAAAAAACCAGCTTATGTTGATGATTTAAACTGGCTAATTGAACAAAGAGATAATGATGCTTTCGTTAAGGTAGAAGATTACAAAAGAAAAGTCTTAGGGGACCAATATGATAACATGACATTCAATGAGGATCTAGCAGTAACTTTAGAATTATCCGCATGTCAATATTTTCCATTCTTAATCCCTGGAGCAAAGGAGATGATTGAAAAGGAAGAATTGATGCCTAGTAGAATAATTAGAGTTCGAATGATGAAAGAACAAGAGGCAGATGGAGACTTACTTGCTATGACTGCAGGAATGAACATCATAGGTGCATCATATGTTGAAACACTTGATACAAAAGGAACCTCCCCCGGTCCAGATGGTATGCCAGTAAATGTTCATTTAGGCGGCCCAGCCACTATTACTGGCTACTTTGGAGGAGTGGGGCAGCCAAATGACTATGCTCTCAAATGGGTTGACGAGTACCTTTACTATTACACTAACTTCGGTGTTAGACAAGTTCTTAATATTAATCCCGGTACTGTCATGCTTGGTTATATGATGCATAAACTAGGTATTAATAACGAATTTAAGATCTCCGTTTTCATGGGTAACGATAATCCTTACTCTGTTCTTTGGACATTAATGACTGCTAAACTCTTTTCAAGAGCTGATGGAACCAGTCCTTTAATTGGTTTTAATCTTTCTAATGCTGTTAATAATGCAACCATTGAGCTAAGTTCTTTAGTTAGAGAAAACTTCGGATTTAGAGATGTTGTTAGACTTGAACACCATATTATTGAAACTTGGAAATCTATCGTTAGACAGCCTTATGACCGAACTGAGGAGCTTTGTGAAGTTGCTAAAACAGTTCCTAATATCTCCGCTAAACACGAAGGTGGTCCTGTAAGAATCGATGAAAAGAGGGACTATCCTTCTGATATTCTTGATTACTTCAAGTCAAAAGAACAAATTGCTGAAGAAGGAATTATGGATAACCTTAAGCAGAATTATTTTGATCGACTTACATCCATTAATGATACTGCAAAAGCACTTACAAAGAGTGGTTTATCTTTTATTGCGGCAACTAAATTGCACAAGTAGGCACAAGTAGAAGGTTAATTCATGAAAAAACTTGCTCAAGGAATGTACCGTATCTTAGGAGAAGGAGCATTCGAGTACTTAGCAAAGGCTCAAGCTCTCGAGCGTCAAGGAAGAGAGATTCTTCACTTTGAGATAGGTCAACCTGATTTTCCAACTCCTCAGCATATTAAGGAAGCAGCTTTTGAAGCTATTAATAATAATTTCACAGGTTATGTTTCTTCCTCAGGAATATTGGAACTTAAAGAAGCTATTCAAGAAGAAGTAGAACAATCAAGAGGGTATAGACCAGATATTGATCAAATACTTGTTCTTCCTGGTGCAAAGCCCGGTATCTTTTACCCAATGATGGCAGTAGCTGATCCGGGAGATGAGATTATTTATCCAGATCCTGGTTTTCCAACCTATGGTTCAGTGGTTAAATATCTTAACGCCGGTGATGTGCCTGTTGGTCTAAAGGAGGAAAACGAATTTCGTCTTAATCCAGATGATATTGCTGCTAAAATTACTCCAAAGACAAAACTACTTATTCTTAATAGCCCTCAGAATCCAACCGGTTCTGTAATGACAAAATCAGAGCTTGAGGAAATAGCTGAGATGGCAGAAGAGCATGATTTTTTTGTCCTTGCTGATGAGATTTATTCCAAGATGCTTTATGACGCCAAATTTCACTCCGTAACTGTAAGAGACGAGACTAAAGAAAGAACTATTCTACTAGATGGTTTCTCTAAATCGTACTCTATGACGGGTTGGAGATTGGGTTATATTGTAGGTCCTAAAGAACTAATTGAGAAGATGGGATTGGTAATGATCAATGCACTTTCTTGTACAACCTCTTTTGTTCAAAAAGCAGGAGTAGCTGCTCTTGAAGGAAGCCAAGAAGGACTTTATGAGATGATGAAAGCTTTCAGGGAAAGAAGAGATGCGATAGTTAAGGGATTAAATGAAGTTCCCGACTTTAGTTGTTTGACACCAGAAGGAGCATTTTATGCTTTTCCAAACATCAAAGCTACTAGAAAAACATCAAAAGAAATGGCTGATTTTGTTTTGAATGAAGCAGGAGTTTGTTGTTTACCCGGATCATCATTTGGACCGAATGGAGAAGGGTATTTACGTTTTTCTTATGCTACCTCTGTTGAGAAAATATCGCAAGCAATTGCTAAAATTAAAGAAGCTATGGAATAGACCTTCTAAACTTTATTCCATATATATTTTTTTCTACTATTTTTATTTTTAATTTTTTGGCTTTTTAAGTAATACTTAAGAAAAAAAAGTCTATCTTATATTATGGGCATTGCTAAAATAATTGGTGGGATATTCGGAATTCTTATCATTCTATTAATAGTTGCTGGAATTGATGTTTACTTGAGCGTGGATACGATCAGAAATCAAACAGATGATTTTAAGGTATCTGATCCGACATTCGAGTTAGCTGATACAAATGATAGTGTTATCATTTCAATTGAGGTGGACTCTCCTAAGTTAGGTTTTATACCAAAAGGTATCAACGTTGAAGTTACAATTATGAAAAATGGCGTAGTATATGATAAAATTGAGGATACTTTAGACTTAGGTAAAAAAGATGTAATAACTTTTAACATGACTATTGAATCAGCAGATGCAACAACAATCGCAACTGGAGGATCAGTTGTCTTATCCGCAGAGATTAAAATTACTCCTGTTCTCTTCGGAATAAAAGTACCTTTCAGTAAGGATCTTGACCCGGTAGCTATTACTCTAGAAAGATGATTTAATTCTACTAATCATTTTTTCTCTTCTTAATTATTACCGGGATCATCAAAGCTGGAAGTATGAACCAGAATGAAGAAAAGTCAAGACCAAATAATCCTTCATCTGAATCTTTGAATTCAAGTTTATAATTTTTCTTAACTTCCCCATCAATTACTTCGTATATTTGTCGTATTTTTAGAATACCTGAACTTAAATCATACCTAGATACATCTAAATAATGATCATCTCCCGAAATAGTTTCATATTTCACGTATGCTTCGTCTCCTTCAATATCCATTCCTAAATCTTCAAAATAGTTTTTTTCTACTCCTCCGCTAATATATATTGCACAGTTTATTAAGAAAGTTACATCATTCGGATTGGTTAGTAAGACGCCATTTAATGTTTCATCAAAATAATCAGCTAATTCAGGTATTATTACACTTTGTTCAATGTTTATCGGATCTTTAGTTACTTCAATAACAATCTTTGAGCCTTGGTAAAAAGAAGACATATTTTCTGTTATTATTACGTAATTGTTTATATTGCTAGTTAGTTCCCATTCATATTTATTACCTTTTCTAATTTCAGTAGAAAAATAAAAACCATCAGGTAAGGCTATTACTGTCAACATAGAACTAAAACATAGAAATAATAAAATTAAGCCAGAGTTTAATAAATATTTGTTCATAAAAATAAATAATTACAATTATATTTAACCATTCCTAGACAATGAGAAAAGAAAAAACGAGGTTGAAACATAATTAATTTTATTAAAGAGAGGTTATTTTCTTCTTTTATTGATAATGACTGAAAGCATCAAAGCTTGAAGAATGAACCAGTATGAAGAGAAATCAAGAATGATACCCCTATTATTTTTTAGTATTTCCAACTTATACTCATATTCTACTTCTCCATCAATAACATCTTTCATATACATTAATAGCAAAAAACCTGACTTCATATCGTATCTAAACTCTTCTATTGAATAATTATCTCCTGAAGTTGTTTCTTCTAGTAAAAAAGCCATATTTTCATCTATTTCATATCCATGGTATTCAAAGAAATTTTCTTCCACTCCTCCAGAGACGTATTTTGCGGGTTTTACTAATACTCCAATCTCATATGCATTATTAACTACTATTCCATCGTATTTTTCATCAAAGTAAACAAAGAGATCTTGAGAAACATAGTTTATTTCAAGATATGTAGGAGTTTGAATAACTTCAACTGAAATAATTGTTCCTTCAATTACAGCATTAGAATTAGTAGATGTTGTAACGAGTTCGTAATTCTTAGTATATCTTGTTACATCCCAATAGATCTTTACTCCTTCATAAATTTCCTCAGAGAAATAGTATCCATCATCGAAAGCTGAACTTGATAACAAAGAATTGGAACATAAAATAAGAAGGGTTAAACCAGAAAAAATGGAGTACTTTTTCATGAAAATATATAGCTTATGAACTATTTAATACTTATGATGGCTCATTGGAAGTTCACTCCACATGTGAGAAAAGTAAACTGATATGCGAGCAGTCAACAATTCCTTATCTCTTCTAGTAAACAATTTTTTCAAAAATAATTAGTCACAAAACCTAATTTTATGTTATTTATTATTACTAGTAAAATAGTATTCAATTCTTTCTTAGTAACTAGGCACGAAATTTATAAGGGGTTGGCAGCAGTTTATCGTTTTTTGATTGGAATTTATCAAACTTCAACAAAGGAGACTTAGAGAGGCAAAAGGAATACCTTAAAGATTATTGCCAAGAAGAAAGTAAAGAGATCAAATACGAAATAAGCGAAGTAGCTAGTGGATTAAATGCTAAAAGGAAAGGATTACATAGATTACTCAAATTAGTACAGAAGGGAAAAGTCTCAGAAGTAATAATAACTTACAAAGATAGACTAACAAGGTTTGGCTATGAATATTTGGAGAGTTTCTTTGATAGTTTTGGAGTAAAAATCATTAACTTAAATGCTCAAGAAGATAAGAGTATTCAAGAAGAGATGGTAGAAGACCTTATTGCAATATAGTAAGTTTTAACGGAAGAATCCATGGGATGAGATCACGCAAGAAAAGCAAAAAGCACAAGAAAACTAAGAAGAAAAAATGATTTAGAGGTTAAAGCACTATTATTCACTTATAATAAGGTGTCCTATTAGTTTTTAAAGAATAGAGAGTAAAACCCTTTATGGCTGATTTCATTGTGACACGTAAATCAAGGCTCGAAAATCTTGATTTACCGGTTAGTTTCCCTAATGATTTCAGAAAGATAGTAAATGCTCTGATCAGTGAAGCATTAAAACTTGATTATTCCACTTTTGATGATGATAGTCTACAAGCCGTTAAAAACTACATTAAAGAACTCAATGATAATTATCCTGAGTTTAAAGAGAATATTCAACCTGAAGATTACATTATTAAAGAACGGATCTTTAGGTGTGCAGCTCAGTTAGCCTATTTTGCAGTAAGAGGTTATAGATATAACCAAGGATATCTCTTAGACATTTTATCAGTAATACTCAAAAATGACTGGTTTGCAGATCAAGGACCAATGTTCAAGGAAATAATGAAAATCAGTGATTTAAGCTATTATGAGATCGATAATAAGACCCGTTTTATCAAAAATCACCTTTTTGAGCAGATGAAAGAGGATTTTGAAGTGGTTGAATTTGATAACACTCATGCCTTCTTCTCCGATCCAGCGGAAAAGGCAAAACATCAGAAAATGAGGTCAAAACTCCTTAAAGATAGGGATTTTGACAAGAAAATGAAAAAATCCTTTATTCGTAGGGCAGTAATTCAGATGAATAGACGCTTCCGTGAACTAAAAGAGAAAGGTTATGCCGAGACCACAAACTTTGACGAAACCATACTCTCCATCCTCAACCTCAAGTCTATTGATCAAGTAAAGAATACATCTACTAAAATTTGGCAAAAGAGAAAAATTGCTTGGAAACAGCAAATAAAAGCAGTTAACTTAGAATTATTGCCACCTCAAAGGAATAGCTTAGACTATGATCCTTTGGAAGTGCTCAAAAACATGCTTGAAGAAAAAGAACAAAGATTATTCATTAATGGAGCAACAACTGCTGAGTTTAGTAAATTTGTTCAAAGGTTTTTCAAAAATGAATTACTGAAAGAATTACTAACTTACATGCGTAAGAGTTACACAGGACACATATCTCAGTTATTAGAAGAATTAGAAGCAGATTTAAACGCTAAGATACCTAATAGTCTTAAAATTCCTGAATTCAAAGGAAGTTCTATTCCGCTAGGACTAGGAGAAAATGTGGTCTACTCATTAACTGAGATCAGGACTAAGGACTTAGATCAATATCTTAACTCACCTAAACTTTGTTCTTGGAAAATAAGAAGAGCACTCAAAAACTTTGATATGGGTAAAATAGCAGGAAAAATTCTTCAAACAGATCAACTCATCGCTGTCCAGGTAAGATTATCTGTTAGTCCACAGGTCTTTCATTATACAATCTTGAAAGATGTAGAAAGATACGATAAGATGATTAAACTAGGGTTTACTCCCAAACGTGGAGTTCTTGACTTCTCAAAAGAAATATTAGCCATACCTTTTCAAAAAAAGGCTGATGAGAAGAAAGGACAAGGAGTAATAGCTTCAGCCGACTTAGGGCTGAAAACTTTCTCCACGATAAGTATATTTGATAAAAATGAAGAAATTGATAGATTTTTCCTAGACCAAAAGGATCTAGGCTTGAAAAAAGACGAATGGTTTGATAGAAGTAAGAAGCATAAGCCTGTTTACCTCAAGGGCAAATTAATGGATCACCGCTTTGTAGCAAGACAAATGCAGTCAGTTCGTGATACCTTACCTCGAAATTCAATGGAGAGATGGAGAGCTAAAACTATAGAAAAAGCAAAGTGGTTCAAGATTTCTAATACTCATCGGGAATTAGTAAGACAAATATCCACCCGGATTATTAGTTTATTACTCCATTATAATGTCGGTACACTTGTCCTTGAGAACCTTAAATGGTCAAGAAATAGCCCCAAAAGTAAGGTTGGTTACTTCCTTGCTCATTGGCAAGTCCACTGGTTCTTCGCACAGGTACAGAAAAGGCTCGAAGAGCAATGCTTACAACATGGAATAAGAGTAGAGAAGGTTAACCCGGCTTACAGTTCTAAAACATGCAGTAGATGTGGTCTCAAAGGTAAACGAAGTGGTAAAATCTTTACTTGTAAATGTGGTTTCTCCCTTGATAGTGACCTTAATGCTGCCAGAAATCTAATTACTCGTTCAAAAAACTTCAAAAAATTGGCTAAAAAACTTATTAAAATAGCTGTTCCCCGAGGCTAAACGCTGACGGTGATGGTTTTCCGTTTTCGCCTAGTAATCGGTTAATCTCTCACAAATTTATCTTGTATAAGTTTTTGGGATAATAATTGGTTTTAAAAAACGGTATGAGTAAATGGTAATTAATCAATTTTACAAAGATGATTATTATGGTTACTCGAATAGCATTAATTGGCTTTGGTGTTGTAGGGCAAGGTTTTACTAAAATTCTTCTTGAACAGAAAGAATCACTGAAAACACAGCACGGTTTTGAATATGAGGTAGTAGCTATCTCAGACACTATGAAAGGTTCAGTCTATGATGAAAACGGTCTTGATCTTAACAAACTTCTAGAGATAGTTGAAGAGACTGGAGAAATAAACTCTTATCCTGGCGGAATTAAGGGCTGGGATAGTCTGAAAACTATTAACGAAACAAACTCTGACTTGATTGTTGAAGTTGCTTGGACAGACCTTACAACTGGGGAACCAGCTATTTCTCATGTAAAAGCAGCTATCAATTGCAATAAACACTGCGTTATGACTAATAAAGGGCCTATTGCTCTTGCAGTGAACGAACTTGAAGCTCTTGCAAAAGATAAAGGAGTTCAAATAAGGTATGAAGGCACTGTTATGAGTGGTACTCCAGCTCTAAATCTGGCAATGTTAACTCTTGCCGGCTCTGGAATTTACAAAATCCAAGGGATAATCAATGGAACAACCAATTATATTCTTTCAGAGATGGAGAAAGGGTTAGGTTATGATGAAGCACTTAAACAAGCTCAAGACTTAGGTTATGCCGAAGCAGACCCTACCGCTGATGTTGGAGGGTACGATGCTTTAGGCAAAATAGTTATCTTAGCTAATGTTGTCCTTGGTGCCAATCTCAAGAAAGATGATCCTCCATGTGAAGGAATAACTAAAATTACTCTAGATGATGTTAACTCTGCCTTGGAAGAAGGCTTCCGCTGGAAATTAATAGCTAGTGCTGAGCTTCATGATGATGGTTCAGTTGAGGCTTCTGTTGCACCTAAAAAAGTACCTTTAAGTCATCCTTTAGCTAATGTAATGGGTCCAACCAATAGTTTGACCTTTAGCACGAAGTATGTTGATGATGTTACAATAATTGGTCCAGGTGCTGGAAAAGAAGCAACCGGCTTTTCAGTTCTTATAGATGTTTTAGATATCCATCGATTAACCTCATACAAGTGATTTGAATGGGTTATACTGGCAAATATTTAGACATTAATCTTTCCACCAAGGAAATAAAAGAACTCTCGCTTGATATGGATCTAGCAAAGAAGTTTATCGGTGGAAAAGGTCTTGGAGCAAAAATATTATACGATACACTAGCACCAGGAATAGATCCATTGAGCACTGAAAACATTGTACTCTTTATGACGGGGCCAATGAGTGGAACAACTGCACAAACAGCTGGTAGATGGGCAATTGTAACCAAATCACCTCAAACAGGAATCTTTCTTGATTCTCAAATCGGTGGAAGCTTTGGGGTATATATGAAAAGAGCAGGATATGATTACATTCTCTTCCGAGGAAAAGCAGAAGAACTAAGTTACCTTTTAGTGACTTCTGAAGGGATAGAAATTCGTTCAGCTTATGATCTTGCTGGAAAAGGAACCTTTGAGACTGAAGAAATCCTGCAAGAAAGACATGCTAAGTCTGAAGTAGCTTGCATTGGTCCTGCTGGTGAAAATCTAGTGGCTTTCAGTGCAATAATGACTGGAAGATCACACATGGCTGGTCGAGGAGGAGCAGGAGCAGTTATGGGTTCTAAGAATCTAAAAGCTGTTGTAGCTTCGGGTTCTAATAAAATTAAAGCAGTTCATCAAGAAAAATTCTCAGAATTAACGAAAGCCTTCCGTCAAAAAGTTGTGGAAGATGCTGGAGTAAAACACAGACATGATATTGGTACTGTAATGTGGGTAAATATCTCAAATGAGGCAGGTTTCTTACCGACTCGTAATTA
>DAOWED010000079.1 GCA_030638685.1 Candidatus Heimdallarchaeota archaeon
ATTGTTGGAGCAATAGCTGTTAAACATATTATAGAAAGCCTTGAGATGAAAGAAATAGGTTATATCAGCTCTGCCATTATTCCTCCAGTAACAGTTTTTATGGATGGCATTTTACGTCATCCTTATCGTATTCACGCTTCTCAAGATGGTAAAATTATAGCTATAGTTTTTGAATATCCTATACCTAATCAATCAATTGTCTTAAATGATGTTTCATCTGCTTTAAGCGATTATGTTGATGAGCTTGCCTCCTGTCAATTTGTTGTATTCGATGGTTTACCTTCAGCAACGGTTCCAAGCGATAGAACAGTCTATGCCGTCGCTGAGAAAGAAACACTTGATCATCTCGAAGAGTTCGATATTCCAATGTTAGAAAAGGGGATCCTAATGGGTATACCCGGTGCTTTAATGAATGATGCTCTAGTTAGGGAACTATGCGGAATTACCTTGTTAGTGTCAGCTCTTAGAGATATACCTGACCCTGAAGGGGCATTGTACCTTGTTGAAGCAGCCAATAAAGCTTTTGAACAACTAGATGTTCCACTAGAACCTCTTCGAGAAAAAAGTGAACTCTTAAAAGAAAAGCTCGAAGAAGTAGCAGCTCATGCAAAAAGAGAACTGGTTCAAGGACCAAGTAAACCCCATTATGGTGACTTTAGGTAATTTAGCAATAAATTAATTTCAAGTTCGTTCTTTTTTTTTCTATCTTATTCTCCACTTTGGATAAGTCGCACGATCAGAAATAGCTGCTTTCAATCCTTTATAACCTAAAGGGTATTTTTTTGAATAAAGAAAGTGGCACTTTGCTATGCGATTTGTATCATGTGCGTCACTTCCACCAACCAGAGCTATTTTTTTCTCTTCAGCTACTTGAATAGCTCTTTGGTTTTGATCTTTTGGGCTAACAGCATTAATTTCAATTGCATCTATTGGAAGATCATAAACTAGTTCTCCCAAACCTGTTGATCTAAAAGGGTGAGGCGCGATGAGAATCACATCTTTTCCTTTGAGCTGATTAATTATGGAATGAACTGATTGATACATCGGTACATCTCCTCTGAAGTTATAAACTAGTAGGTGTCCTTCTTGAGTAGTTATTTCCATACCATTGATGAATTTAACATCATAAAATTGAGCAAGATAGTTTTCTGAAAGATAGGGAGAACGTGGGGAAGGAAGATCATGGTCACTGATGCTAAAAAGATTGAGCTGATCCCCTGCAAAAGTCACAATGTCTCGTAAAGGAGCTGATGAGCATAATGAATAGGTTGAATGAATATGCAAGTCCGCTTTCCAATAACCGTCCATCTTCTACCTTACTAAGTTTTACACAATCAACTATGTAAATATTTTGCTAAACAATCTCACTAACTTCTAGCTATTTTTTTCCTAAGGATCGGGTCTCTAACAGCCAGTTTATTAAGCGTTTTTTCAATCCCGACCTCCGGATCAATTACTTTTCTAAGATAGACCCCTGTTCTTCCAACCTCACTTCTTCGAGTTAGGACTCTCTTTCGTTCCTCAATTATTACTTCACTAAGCTCTAATTCTTTGAGTTTTCCGGGGGAAAGACCAAGTATTGCTTTCTCAAGATGCCCTTCTTTAGTTGGTTGAATTAGCATTAGTCTTTTATCTACTCCCATAACTCTTTCATTAGCTTCCAATTGCTTAAGGTTGATTTTTCCACCAAAGGAGTAAAATTCTCTTTCTCTTTCTGAAAAAGAAACACAAGGAAAAGAGATGCAGACTGGTACTTCTTCTCTAAAATGAAGATGAGCTTTTATCGCATGGTTAGGTGTTGCTTGAACGATTTCTATCAAATAGGGTTCAAGATTTGACCATTCCAGTTTGAGTAAAAGTAACCCACTTGAAAGGGTTGTAGGAATAAGAACATCTATATCGCTCTTGGGTGAGATATCTCCTCGAGCAAGAGAACCATATATAAATGAGTTATATCCTCCCTCTTTCAAAGCTACAAGGTATTTGTTGGCAATGTTTCTCAACCGCTGAAGAAGGGACCAGTGAGTTTCAGAGTATGTTACTTGAGTTGATTCTGGTAAAAATTTAACCTGTTCTTTCATATTCTCAACCAACGATTTCTAAGTTATATTACTTAACAACTTAATATAAGATTTTGAGAGTATAGAGTTTCATTCTTTAGATTGTTCTTCTTCCTCTTCTTGTGATAATGTTTTTCCTAGCTTTGAGGCTGTTTTTCCTATCTTTTTGAAACCTTTTCCAATTTCTTTTGCACCAGCTTTAAAACCATCAGAAGCTCCTTTTAATGATCCTTCAACTGGTAA
>DAOWED010000153.1 GCA_030638685.1 Candidatus Heimdallarchaeota archaeon
CATCAAGAACGACCCTAGGTTGACCATTCTTCCATTGATTAGTTAAATCTGGTCCCCTAATTTTTTCAAGTAAAAAAGCTTCATCTACTCCTAATTCATCTATTAGGAGCTTAAGAGCACTTGATTTTTTACTTACTTCCGTTTGCCCAACTATAGCTAAAACCACCTTACTTGCTTTACCTATTATCTAACTTACACAAAAATAAAGGCTTGTATATGGAGTTATGTAATTGAAAAAGAAAAGAATAAAAGTAAAAAAAAAGCGAGAAGAGAAAACTCTCTTCTCAGTCTTATTCATGGCGTGAATGTTCAATCATGCTTTTTGATAGGAGGTTTGCTTGGCCACCAGTTCCATTTATCAGAAATTGCCAGAATTGAAGGTACTAAGACAGTTCTTACTATGAAAGTATCGATCAGCACTGCTAATGCCAAGATAAATCCAAATTGAACTAGGACAATACTTTTTGACAGCATTAACCCTCCAAATGCAATAGCCATAATCAATCCTGCTCCTGTTATTATTCTTCCAGTTTTATCCAATGCATGAACAACTGCTTCTTTCTCATCATAGCCCATCCAAACATAAGATTTTATCCTCTCTATCGCAAAAATATCATAATCAAGACCTAATCCTAGAATTAGTGAAAAAGTCATTATCGGCGTCATCCAGAATAAATGCTCATTTGCCTTTAGTGCTGGGAAAATTCCATGGAATAAAGAGCTTTCAAAGACTAAATGAGCTGCTCCAAAAATGAAACCCATTGTTAGAGCAATAGTTATGATCAATCTCAAGGGCAAGAAGAATGATTTAAACATAAAACCAACTATTATGTAAACTACAATCAAAATAGTGAATACCATTAATGGGAAAAGAGAAAATGTTTTGTCTATAGAATCTGTATTTCCTGCACTTATTCCTCCGACATAAACTTCATAGCCGAGGGGGGTTTCACCTGATAATTCATCTATTATATCACGTAAATCATACAAGAACTTACTTGCTTCTGAACCATACGGATCATCATTAATTGTTACTTTAATCACTGTAGCTGAAGAATCATCTGAGATAAGTGAAGAAATTTCATTTAGATAAATCAGAGATAAAGGTGTGCCATAGATTGGTGACTCTGGAGAGATTAATGCCAATGAATCGTTTAATCGAAAGGGGTTCCCGGACATATAGAATATTGATTGGATCCCTAAGGGGTCTACTTCAAGCTCAGTTATCAAACGGTTGACAAGGATGTGTCCATAATCATACGTTTCGTTGCTCCAAATAGAGTTTGGTTGATCTGAATTAAGGACTATTTCTATTGGACCTAACATTCCTTCTGAGAAATCCTCGCTTAGTATTTCAAAACCAGTTCTTGCATCTGAATCCATTGGTGACAATGACGTAAACTGTCCTCCGGGTTCACTATTTAGTGCTTGACTTGCTACCGGTAAAGCTAATAGGAAAACTAAGATTATTATTTTAAGTGCATTATTAGATGAAAAACGACCTATCTTAACCCATATGGATTTTTCATTTAATACTTCATTGTCCTTTATATTTGAGATTTTACTGAACCAACCATTTCCCATCAATAAAAGTGCTGGAGTTAGTGATAAGTTAACCAGAAGATTGATTAAGACAGCGATGGTCATTGAAATACCCATAGATGAGAACATAGCCAATGGGAAAAAAGTTAATCCCGCAAAACAAACAGCAAGAGTTAAACCTGAAACAAGTATTGTGTGCCCGGCGTGAGCCATCATTATAGATACTGCTTCTTCATTATTTTTTTCTTTTTCTCTTTCTTCCCTATATCGTGATAACAGAAATAGATTATAGTCTACACCAACTGCTAATGTCACAGTTATTACTACTGTTGGTATAAAACTCATAATCTGCAAACTAAACCATTCTGTTAGTAGGTCTAATATTCCAAATGTTACTCCTAACGATACTATGAAGGTTGATATGGCAATGATTAATAGCTTGGGCTCTCTTAGTAAATAAATTAATACTCCAATAATTAACGGAATTGTAAAAATATGAATATTTGTCATATCCTTTTCTAACGCTTCTAAAGTGTCATATCCTGCCGGTTCTGCACCAGTCAGGTAAACTTTTATCCCTTTCGGTGCAATGCTTTTCGCCTCTTCAGCCAATACTGGACTAAATCCACTTAGTTCCCCTTCTGAAGTTGTTAAGATATCAACTGCTATGAACGTCGTTTTATTATCTGAAGATACGAACCCGGTCTTATAGCTATCAAATAATGTTCCCTCTACTACATAATAACCTAAGTAAGACCCAATATCATCGCCTGCTACTACTGAATATATTGATAAATTCAGTTGATAAGTAAATGTCCTTACACTTTCTCTTAAAATCGATTCACCGTCATCTGAGGTTATAACAAAAATAAAAGCGTTACTTGAACTTAGCTTACTAAATTTTTCCTCAAGTATTGAATTCGCAATTTCTCCTTCTGTTCCATCTGGGGCACCGAAGTCATCTTCAGTTTTCTCATAAAACTGTAAACCAAAAACTCCTCCTAGTACAACAGCTACTGCTATCCATGTTATTACCACGAGTTTATCCGTTTTTTTGTAAAATCCCATTGTTTTCTGTACTATTTTACTCATTTTACCACTTTATTCTTCTAATCGTTCTTTTCATTAACTTCTTTCTATAAGCCGATACTCTTTTTTCTTTTTTTCGCTCCATACTCTTTTTCTTCAAGGAATATTTAACTATTCCGTTTTCGGAATAGTGTTATGATATCGGATAACAATTCTCAAAAAGCTTTGTGAGAAAAAGAAAAGGTGCATGAGAAAATAGAACTAGGAGAAGAAGAAATAAGCGAGATTCTTAAGCTATCTATCACACATTTGTTAGTTTTACAAAGATTAGCAGTAATAAAAAAACCAATTGTAAGATACAAACTAATGCAGGAAATAAGGGAGATAGTGGGAAAAGATAATCTTTCAACTGCGAAATTTTATAGAATATTAGAAAAGTTATTTGAAATAGGTTTAGTAGATTTCAGACAAGTTGAAGATAAACAGGATGAATATTATATTTCAGAAGAGGGTATGAAAACAATTACTTGGAGCAGAGGGGCAATAACTCAATTTATTGGTTTGGCATACAATTTTCTAGAAGAGCAAATTGAAAAGATCAAAATATTTGCGGGAGAGACAAAGAATGAAGTGCTTATTGCAGATTTTATAGATATTGTAGATCTACAGTTGATAAATGAGGTTCGAGACTATTCAAAAGCAGTCTATTTGTTAACCTCAGAGGAGAAATTCCAATGGTTCAAAGAAAACGTTGAGGACCTACATCAAACACGTTACACAAATGGAGTAATTAGAGAGCCAGATGAATTCTTTGAATTGATAGTGGTTAGCAATGGATCAAATAGTGAAGACTATAAAATTTACGAAGAAATGTACAGAGTTATCAAACCAGGAGGAATGCTTCTTCTAATAGAGGTAGAAAATCCATTAGGTTCGTCAGAGCACTTCATTGTAGATTTAATGCTAGAAGCAATTATTCCCCTAGTAAAAATACAAGCAGACTACAAAGCATTTTATGAAAAAATAGAGGCAGAATTTGATTGGAAAGAAACTCAAAATTATGATTGGAGAGGGTTACATCTTAAAAAATTAATAAAAAAACCATAAGAAGGAAAAAACCCAAGCAACTTATATAGTACAATAAGTAAAAACTCTTGATAGAAGAAGTAGATTAAAATGAATACCGAACCAAGTTGTAGCTATGAAGGATGCGAAATATATGAAGTCCTGCCATTCACTTGTGAATATTGCAAAAAAGAATTCTGCATGAAACATCGTTTTCCTGAAAATCATGATTGTGAGGTTTTCATGAATTTAGAAAAGAGAAAGTTCAAGAAAAACATTTAAGCTAAATGCAATAATAATTGGCTAAGTGATAACTTGAAAATCAATTTGAGACATTGGTTAAATGACTATAAATCACTTAAAAAGACCTACGTAACACTTTTTTTTATTTTGTTGGGTTCTTCAATGGTTTATAATTCAGACATGGATTTTTTAGTACCATATTATTCAGCTCATCAGATCACTAAAGGTAAAGCACTTTATGATCAAGATTTTGAAATTGCTCCGGATGGGAAGGAATATGATATTCCACATTACCCACCTTTGTTTACTTACACCTTAGCTGCAATATTATTGCTTCTTGGTTCATCGTTCTGGGTGGCAAAATTGTTTCTCTGGACATGTCAAATTATTTCTACTGAACTACTAAGGCGATCAAGCAAAGAATTAGGTTTATCTGATAAGAAAAGCCTTTGGATAGCTATCATCTGGCTTATTTACCCATTCACGTGGGTAATTGCTATTGCAGGTTTGAATGAACCTTTCATGTATATTTTTATCTGGGGAGGAATATGGCTAATTACTAAAAATCAAGTTTTTTGGGCAGGAGTGGTCTTAGGGATCGGGGGGATGACTAAGGGTATTCCTCTATTGATTGGTGTAGCTTTTTTCATCGTCTTCTTCGGGCATGAAAGGTGGAAAGAGGCGTTTAAGTTAGCATTAGGTCAATCGATTAGTTTTGGGGGATTATTTGGATTGTTTTATATTATGTGGGGAAATTCGTTCTACAATGCTTCATTTAAGGAACAAATGATTAGACAATCAGACTCAATGAGTTTAATATTTTATCTCGGAAATAAGCATGAAGATCACTTTATGATGTATCTTATACTGCCTTTAAGCTTAATTGCGGTATTAACTAGCAGTTTATACTATATTATCAAAAAAGGAAAAATCAACACCATTCATGAAACGAGTAATAATGGGGAGAAAATGCCAGAAGAAAAGAAACTCCTAATACAGGGTTTATTGATGAGTAGTTTATTGTTGCTTATTTACCCTTTAGCTTCTAGAGTTGTTTTTCCTCATTATTATTCATGGCACTTCTCTATTCTTTTACTTGTGATAATGAACAAAACCACCTGTAAAAAGATTAAACAGATCATATCTCTAGAACTTGCTATCTTTCTCGGAGCAAGCTTATGGTTTATATTCCAATATGAACGATCTTTCTTTGATTATTTAGGAGCTTTCTGTTCATTTTTTGCAACATTAGGAATTGTTTGGATTAACTTTAGGTTATTGGAATCAAGCTGCTCAAAAGCAGATTCAAAACAAAGTAACTGATGATTTTGTTATTACTTTCACTCAGTTTTATACGGGTCAGTTAGTGCAGGACAACCTTCACACGATTGATTTAGTAGATACTTACAATCATAACACGTTGCATCACAAGGGGCTTTTATGCTATCGGTTACTACTGGAAAAAGTATTGGGAAGAATTCTGGACGCATATCGTCACCTAACATTAACACCATTCTATTTCTTATCCGTATCCCTTCATCTCCAAAACACTGCCCATGAATTATTGATTCTAATGGTTTTTTAGTAGCACCATACGCTATTACAAAAATATCGAATTCACCTATTGTTGATCCTACTCTTATTACTCTTGGGCATTTCTTGTATGATTCGATAATATAACTGTGATCTTCTTCTGAAAAAGTGGATAAAAGTAACAGAATTATTGTAAAATCCATCTTTTTGGCATTAGTTTCCCCTCTAATTCTAAAAAGTCCTCTTTCTTCTAATGTTGTTAATTTTTTCTTTGCAGTGCTATGGGAAGAAACACCTATACTTTTCGCTAACTCGACAAAACTCTTTCGTCCATCTCTTTGCAGTTCACACATTAACTTTATTGTTGCAGCATCTAATTCTTCATCCAACTTTATTCCTCTGAGGTTCTTTAAGGTGATTTCTTTTTTCTTTCGTTATTTTATTAGTTTTTTCTTCTTCTATCCTTTTTTCTGCTTTTCGTTTATAAAAATATTGTCGTCGATTAGTGTTTTGATAAAAAAAGTCATAATATTTAGCGTTTTGCGAAAGATTTATATTAAAAATGGTGAAATGTTAATTGAGTTTGATAAAAGTTAAAAAAAAAAACTCAAGTGAAGTAAAATGGCATTAAACACAAATGTAGATGAACCATATAAAGGAGCTTTAGGCTTAGTAAGAATTGTATTAGGTTGGATATTTCTGTGGGCATTTTTGGATAAAATGTTCGGACTTGGATATACAACAGAAGAAGCTAATTCTTGGATAAACGATGGATTTGGAACAGGACCAACCGAAGGATACTTATCTTATGCAGTAAGTGGACCGTTTAAATGGGTATTTGATTCAATGGCAGATTCGACAGTGGTAGCTTGGTTATTCATGGTCGGATTATTGGCAATAGGAGTTGCATTAATATTGGGAATTGGTATAA
This sequence comes from Candidatus Heimdallarchaeota archaeon, assembly GCA_030638685.1. Classification (GTDB taxonomy): domain Archaea; phylum Asgardarchaeota; class Heimdallarchaeia; order Heimdallarchaeales; family DAOWED01; genus DAOWED01. The sequence continues at coordinate 6,344 of DAOWED010000153.1, forward strand.
GAGTTGCAGGTATTACAGGAGCATTACTTATGTTTTTGATGTACTTATCAGCTAATATTTGGGCGCAAGGATCCCACAACCCACTATTTGATGATCATATAGTATATATGATTTTATTAGTGTACTTTGCTCTAAAACCCGAAACAGGTGATTGGGTTGGGTTAGGAGCATGGTGGAAAAATAATAAATTTGTGAAACAGTATCCAGTTTTAGAGTAAATCACTATCCTCCCCTCCATTCCTTTTGATTTCATTTTAATCAAACCCAGCAAGACGTTTCATTCCATTAGAAGGAAGTGTTCATTAACGCTATTTACGTGACGTAAGACAGTATTTACCCAAGTGAAAATATGTATTCTTTCGTAATATCAAGAGTTATTGCTTCTGCCAAAAGCAAACTTCAAGTCATAAAGACGGATATTTCAGTATTGAAATTATTATTTCTTAGTTTTATAGGGGTCAGAAAGTGCAGGACATCCTTCGCACAATTGATTTAGTAGATACTTACAATCATAACACGTTGCCCCACAAGGGGCTTTTATATTATCGGTTACTACTGGAAAAAGTATTGGGAAGAACTCTGGACTCATATCTTCACCTATAATTAACACCATTCTGTTTCTTATCCGTATCCCCTGATCTCCAAAACACTGCCCATGAATTATTGATTCTATTGGGTTTTTCTTGGCAATATACGCTATTACAAAAATATCGAATTCACCTATTGTTGACCCAGCTCTTATTACTCTTGGGCATTTCTTATATGATTCGAGTACTTTATTGTGATCTTCTTCTGAAAAAGTGGATAAAAATAAAAGAATTATTTTTAAATTCATCTTTTTAGCATTAGTTTCCCCTCTAACTCTAAAAAGCCCTCGTTCTTCTAATGTTGTTAATTTGTTCTTTGCAGTGCTATGGGATGAAACACCTAAACTTTTCGCTAACTCCACAAAGCTCTTTCTTCCATCTCTTTGCAGTTCACACATCAGCTTTATTGTTGCTGTATCCAATTCTTCATCCATCTTAGTTCCTCTCAGATTTATTGTTGCTATTTCTTTTTTCTTTCAGTCTATTGTTAGTTTTTTCTTCTTCTATCCTTTTTTCTGCTTTTCTTTTATAAAAATATTGTCGTTGATTAGCATTGTGATAAAAAAAAGAATAGTTTTTAGCATAATGAGAAAAGTTTATTAAAGAAGTAACAAATTGGTAATTATGTCAGATGCTTTTTTGATATTAGGTCATGCGACATTAGGAATGCTAGCAGGATTTCTGTTAGTTTTTGTTTACGCGGAATTGCACCACGCAAGTGAAGCAAATATAATGCGTATTCGTTACTTAGGTACATTAGGAGCTATTTTTGCATATATTGGAATATATATGGGTCTAGATTTCTATTTGAATTCATATGGTGCCGATAAGGCAATTATTAAAGCCGGAGACTGGGATTGGGCTCATGCCTTTTTCACTGAAACGAAGGAACACATAATGATTTTAGCCATATTTCTTCTGTTTATTACAATTTTAGCATTATGGAAAACTGAGCCACATAAAGATCCACAAGCAAAGAAACTGTTGTTTGCATTAGTCGGAATATTGTTTTTAGGAGCAATTTTCCTAGAAGGCTGGGGTGCAATAATGGCTTACGGGCTTAAAGAAGGACTATTAGGTTAAATGGAGGCAAATAAAATGGACAAATCAGAAACAATGGATCCCTGGATAAAGGCAAGTGTGATTTCATATATACTAATTTCAATAATGAACTTCATATTTGTTATATTAAAAGAAGAAAATCATGGTTTTAAAGACTCCATGGTTGATATTGGAAAAGTGTTTGGCAACGAACACCATCTACATGGTCATATAATGCTATTGATTATAGTTTTTGCAGCAGTATTACTATTATTAATATATACTCCTCTAAACGATATGATAGCAGACTTAATCAAAATGGATGATTACCAAAAAGCAATGTACTGGATAATGGGCAGTACAGCAATCACATCTTTGATTATTTTAGTATACTTCTATACGATTGCATTCTAACGAAGTAAATGACAGTTGATGCTGTATAGATCACCATCGAAGGCAGCATCAATCTTTTTTTTAAAAAACGTTAGTTAAGGTATTTTTCTAGACGTTTCATATAGTATAAATCACTGTTTTTCGCATAGCCCCGAAAGGGGAATTTGGGCTGTTTAAGAGGATACTGAAAATCATTTTACTTGTTAACATTGAACAATTTTGCAGTAAAACATCTCTATTCTTGCTCATTCCTTCTATTAGATTTTTTTAGGATGCCATTTATATAGATGTAAGGGCATATTTCTATATGACTAAAAAAGGACCAGAGTATCTTTTCAAGGTAATAATCAAGGGGGTAACTCAAGAGAATGTTGGGTATGTTCTTAGTTGTCTTGATGCTTCATTTTGCAATATTGACTATAATCCAAAGTGGGGAGTCTGTTTAGGTGTCAAATATATTGAAATTGAAGATATTTCAGTAACTTTTTTACTCTTTACTCTTAACGAAGAATCACCGTTTGAATGGTATACTAAAGGTTCATTTCATGATTTTCAGTATACAGATCGATTATCACTGATTATGGAGCTTGAAGAAACTGCTGAAAGACTTCTAAGGGAAAGAAAAGTGATTAATTAATCGGTTCAAAAAGCTAAAATTCTGTTAGACCAAGCCGGGTTCTCATAGAGGAACAAGTTTGATCTAGAAGAACTAATATTTCTTGCTCGAATTCATCATCTTTTCCTCTTTCCAGCTCAAAGAGTTCATATTCTCCGCCTATCTTTCCAAGTGAATAGATTAGTTCTTTCTTAATATCTATCTCTGTTATTTCTAATGATAATAAACGAAGTAATTCTGAAGAGTTTCCTGATTCCTCATTTTTCTTAATAACTATTTTCTGAATTTGGTGATTTTCCTCATCAGATAATAGGTCATTTATCAGAATAAGCCTTTTTGGATCCATTTCGTGCATCGCTTTGATTGTTAAGTATCGCACTAAACTATTGTCGTGAGTTAGAAAATCCAATTCTTTTTGTTTAAGAAGGTCTACTGCGACTTGATTTCTTTGATTTGCATGAGCCAACAAAGTTACTTCTTTGATGATTGAAGAGCCAGAGATTTCATAATTGGTCCAGTCACTCGGAACAAACTCTTCATCTTTAAGGAACCAAGCACTAAGGTGTCTTATCACAGAATCATCGTTTCTTTTCTCTGTCAAATGAGCTTTAAGCTCGACCCCTTCCTTTTGTAGCTCAACTAATTCAAAGAGTTCAATAATAAGATTTTTCGATGTTTCAGGTTCAACTTCATCAAAAAATCGTTTGTATTCATCCTCGGATTTCAAGAGGGTAATTAACCGAAAACTCTCCACTTTCACTTCTTCATGTTCATCTTGTAATGATTGGAAGATTGTTTCCTTTATCTTTTCTGCTGATTCAACTTGTTCCTCTGAAAGCATACTATATTTATCAATAAGTTGCTTTACTGCTTCTGCTCTCATTCCTTCGGTGGGAGAATTCAGTGCTTCATCTAACACAATTTCCAATAATTCCTCACTCGAAAAATTTTGAAGAGCTTTTAAAGCGTAGAATGAAAGTATCTCAGATTCATCATCATAAAGCAATTCTACAATAGGCTCAATTGCATCCTGTAGTTTGAGTTTTCCGCAGATGAACGCGGCTAAAGCTAATGTATTGAAATAAAGTTCATCGTTATTATTAAGTAATTGCAGTAAACGATCTGCTATCTGCTCTTTCTTGAAAACCATCAATTCTTGTCCACAATACCACCGTACGGCTTCATCTTCATCTTCTTCAAAAGTAGAGAACAACAAATCTAATGCTTCTTCTCCTTTAAAGAAGCCTAGAGTTATTGCTGCAGCGATTCTTTCTCCTTGTGAATACACATCATTTGTATTTTCTAAAATCGAACGAATTTTTTGAAGTATATTTATATCTCCTCTCTCATAAAAACCTAAACGTCTAATCCCAAATAGCGCATCTATAGTTTGATCAGTCTCAGTGTTATTTTCAGAATTGTTCAATAGTTCTGCAAAGAAGTCAAATGCCCGTACATCTTTTTTGAAAGCTAAACTTTTTGCTGCTTCGATCTGTAAATGAATATTTGGCTCATTTTTTAATATTTCAGCATAATCATTCAACGGTTGATTATCATCCAATGTAAATCGACCAAGAGAACTGATTGCAAGAAGACGTAATTGATAGTGGTCTGTCCAGTTGGTAACTATTTGACTTAGTGCAGGAATAACTTTTTTAGAACCAGTAATTATCAATGCAGCGAGTACAACTCTTCTAACCTCTTCATTTGTATCTTTTAAAACAACATCTATTAACCTACTTTCATCAAAACCTAAGGGATTGCTTTTAATCTTCCATGCAGCATTTAAACGCACTAAAGAGTCAGGGTCAGTTTGAACCATTTCTGATATTAGCAGTTTAACTTCTTCAGAAGAAGAATAACTTAGACTATTAATGATTGCGGATCTTACATCGGGGCTGGGTTCTTTTTTAATAGATTCTATTAGAATCTGTTCAATTTCAGTATCAAGTATTTGACCTATGGCCAATGCCATTACTTCCTTAAATGAGTTAGAAGTTGCTTCTTGAAAGATTTTGACTATCTCTTTCTTTTGAGAAGCACTTACTTTTTGTTCAACAACGGCCCAAATAGCTTTTTCCTTAACTTCAGGAGACTCTGAATGAACTAATTCAAGTAATTGATCTATTCCTTCTTCCCCTCTTTCTTTCAAAGAATCTATTTTCATTAATTCATCATTTGTCTTTTCGTTGGGATTTAAGTTCACGATTTTTGCACCTTCAACTCATTTTTAGTATTATTCGTTCTTCTAAACTTATCTAAACTTATACAAACTTATGCATTTTGTTTATTGTCGATTCCGGAAGCATTGATGAGCACTGATAAGCAACCAAAGGCGCTTATATAGCCTTCTCACCTCAAACAAGAGAACAAACTCTATCGATTTTCAGTTTCAGACAAGATTATTCCAATTCTATAATTCAAGAAAAATAACGCTATGAAAGTAAATATTATGGCAGAATACAAGAATGCAATGTCTACACCGCCTCCAACTGCAGCTGTGTAAAAATATTTTGAGATATAGAGTGCATATATTGCCAGTACCAAAATAAATGGATTTTGTTCAGGTAGAAATTTAAATCTCGTGATGCTGAAACGCATCACTTCAATATCAACATAAGCTACGATCCCTTTAGTGACATTATAGATAGCTAGAATAAAAACAGTGATTGAGGTAATTAAATCGAGTTGGAAATCACGATGTTCAATCCATGAAATTTCTGAAGTCATCATCAGACCTTTGAAAACTTCAAAATATATTATTATCATGGCGACAGAAAACATCCAAGGTAATATTTCTAATTTTCTTTTTGACGCCTCTGTTGACTTTCTCTGCCAGTAATAATAGAAACACCATGAAGTTATCATAACAAGTATTGTACCCCAAACCATTAACTCAAATAATGTTGTATCTGTCTTGAGAGTATTTGAAATATCAAGTCGACTAAAATAAATCCAAAGTGTAATCAAGAAAAAAATCAGATTTAGTGAAAGAAGATTAGAAAATACACGTTTACTATGTTTTCCTCGTATTTTTCTGTGTATCCACATAATAACTGGTATAAAAGCAGCTGAAAGAACTGAAGTTTCCAGCATAAACCAGAAAACCCCGACAGTCATAATTACTATCGTTGCTACAGTACTAAGTAATATTAAACCAATGAACCAGTGAAACCAGTATTTTGGATGAGATTTTTGTTTTATATATGTAGAATCTTTGAGAGCATAAGCAACTACAATTGAAGCGAAAAGACCACTTAATGGCACTCCAATTGAAAAGGCTAAAATTTGTCCTAGTGTTTCCTCTTGCTCTTCATCAGATTCCAAATCTGTTGTATCTCTTTTTCCTCCAATAAAGAGAAGTACTATTACTAAGAAAAATATCAACATAAATACTCTAAAACGAGTTGCAACTAGATAACGCAGGGAATCTTTGAAATCGATAAGAAGATTTCTAAATATATGCCATATTTTCCTCATGAATTTCACTCTACATTCTTTCAATAAGAGTTTTTCCAATTTTATGGATAAAAAAGATTCTTTAAATCCGGATATTGATCGATCTTTGATTTTTCAAATTGTCTTTAAGATAGATGTAATGCTTTGACATTGAATAGAAAGACCATTAAATGAAAAATTAGTTCTTTTGATGTTAATTTAACTATTTGAAGGATTTAACAATGATAGAGAGAATTTTAACCTTTGAGAATTAAAGTAATTGAAAGTTAAATTCGGTGTATTGAGTAAGATATAATACCATATCCATAATTTAATATGGTCTTTTTAAAAAATGAAAATATTGAAAATTTTCAGCAAAGATAACTTTTTATGAATAATGAATTTTTATGAATTGATTAAATTAAGAATATGAGTGATTAAATGGTTTCTCCTTACGCATATCTTGGAATAGTGGCATTAGTCTTTGGATTGTTTGTACTATTCATGAAATCTCAGATACGAAGAATCGTTTCTGTGAAGGAAGCGAAAGAGATAGAAGCTAGTTTACCAAGCTCAGAGCTGACAAGAGACCTTAAAGAATTTGATATTACAATGATTGGCATCGGTGCAATGATCGGTGCAGGTATTTTCGTGTTGACAGGTATCGCGGCAGGTATTGCTGGTCCAGCCTTACTCCTTGTTTTTCTTTTCAATGCTATTTTCACTACCTTTACTGCTATGGTTTATGCTGAACTTGGTTCTGCTATGCCTGAATCTGGTGGAGGATACCTTTGGGTCAAATCCGGTCTTCAAAACAATTTCCAGTCATATATTTCTGGAATGATGAATCTTTTTGCTGATGTGGCAGCTGCAAGCCTTTATTCGCTTGGTTTTGCTAGTTATGTTATGCTCTTAGCCAATGAGGCAGGATGGGGAACAACAGATAGTATTATTGTTTACAAATTAGTAGCTATCTTTGCTATCGTTCTTTTTGCTTTGCTTAATTTCTGGGGAAGTAGTGAAATGGGAAAAATTGGTAATATTATTACTTCCACTAAAATAGTCATCATTATAGTCTTCATCTTAAGCGGACTTTGGGTTATCTTAAAGGAGCCAGTACGATTAGATGAATTTAGTCCGATCTTCCCAGAAGGAGCGATAAGTGTAGTTGTAGCTATGGGGCTTACATTCATTGCCTTTGAAGGATATGAAATAATAGTTCAAACCGGTGAAGAGGTAGAAAATCCAAGTAGAAGCATACCAAGAGCAATTTTTCGATCCATTCTATGGGTTGTACCTATTTACCTATTTGTAGCAATTGCCGCATTAGGAGGTATTTCTGAAATCGATAGTTCAACTCCGTCTTGGATGGTATTAGGAGATCTAGGTGAAGAAGGATTAGCTCATGCAGCTAAAGCGTTTATGCCATTTGGAGTGACTCTTCTATTATTTGGAGGACTTGTTTCTACATTATCAGCGCTCAATGCCACGATTTATGCATCCACCAGAGTCGCCTTTGCTATGGGAAGGGACAAATTTCTACCGGACCCAATTTCCCGAGTAAATAAATGGCGTCGTACACCTCACTGGTCAGTTTTTGGAGTAGCCATTTTTGTTATGATTATCTCTATTAGTTTACCAATTGAAGACGTAGCTGCTGCTGCAGGAGTAATGTTCATTCTTCTCTTTCTCCAAGTTGACATCAGTTTATTCTTTATCAGGTCAAAGTACGGTAGTAGGCTTATCTATGGCTACAAAATGCCTCTTTACCCCCTAATACCCATAATTGGTATCATTTCTAAACTGGGAGTAGTAATTTTCATGATAATTCACTACCCTACTGCTATTTTTGGAGTAATTGTTTGGATAAGTGTTTCAACCCTTTACTGGTTTTTAGTTGCCAGAAAGGATTTTATTAATAAACCCGTTTCTTCCAATATTGGTGAATTCCTTCGCAAGGAAGTATAATCTAAGTAGATTTTTGGTAGATACTGTATTGTTTGTGGTCTAATATTTGCAATTAAATGATGATAAATTCACCAGAAAATTGATAAAGATAGCTAATCATTCGTTTAAATGCATGGATCTAAACGAGTTCAACAAAAGCCTAGAACTTGCAAAAGAGTTTAAAGCCAATAATGATAAAGCTTCAGCTGAATATGTTCTATTAGACTTAAGTCGACAGCTAAATCGTGAACGTTACGACCTCGTACATGAACTCGGTTCACAAATTGTTGAAACAATGTTAGGTCAACTATCTTATTCTTTAGCTTCTTTTTATCTAGAAAATAAGGATTACAGTCAAGCTAGGGTTTTTCTTGATGAAGCACTATCAGCTTATCAATCTATTGGTGATCAGCCAATGGTGGCTGAAATTTCTCTACTTATGGCTCAATGGATGGAACACAGTAAGAAACCGGAATTAGTGATCAACCATTTAGAAACTGCTAGGGCTATCTATGAAGCAGAGAATAATCTTGATAAAATAATTTTAACATACTTTGAACTCTCAAGAAACTATTCAAAGATGGACAATAGTAAAAAAGCTTTAGAAATTTCTAGTTTATTATACGATCTGGTAACTAGTCAAGAACGACCAGAAGATCTCTTTAAAACTGCCAACCTTGAATCTTTCCTCTTTCTAAAAGAGCGAATCTACGATAAAGCTCTCACCAAAGCTAAGATTGCGCTAGAGACAGCTCAAAAACTGGAGAACACCCATTATCAGAAAGAAGCGAAAAAGAGACTTGGTGAAGTTTATTTAGTTCTTAATCAATTTAAGCGAGCTATTAACGAATTTCGAGACGCTTATGCTCTAGATAAGCTTGAAGAAAAAGTTACTGTAGACCCTGAAATAATTCATGGTCTTATTGAAAGCTTTATCAATGGGGATATGCTTGATGAGGCTCAAAAAATTGACCGAACTAATCCTGAAACACTTGATTCAAGCTATGAGATTGAAATTCAATCTTACGTTCGTTATTCTCGAGGGAAACTTCATCTTAGATCAGAAAATTATGCAAAATCGAAGAGAATTTTTGATGAATTAATGCTCTTAGCACTCAGACTTTCCGACTACAATCTAATAATCCAGATAAATTACTGCTTAATCGAAGGTTCATTAAAACTTTATTTACTTAATCACTCAAAAACTGAACTAGATAACATTGAATCCTATATGTCAAAAATATTGGAAATAGCTAAACTAAGTGAAAGTATTCATTATAGACTTCATGGTTCTTTAATAGGAACTATAATCAAAGCTTTTGTTGGACAGCATAGAGAAGTAAAAGGATTATTTCATAATGCTACAGAATTCGCTGAAGATTTGAGACAATATGATAAATTCGCAAAGAAACTGGCAGAATATAAAGAAATAACTCAAAGACTCCAACATTACGATGTAAATTATCAAGAAGGCGAACCTATGCTTAGAGATAAAATCCTTTCCCCTTCTGATCTGATCTTAGAAGTCAGAAAGACAGCTTTAGCTTCTCGTTAATGATACCCATTCCTCAACACCTTTTTTTCATGAGAAAATAATTTTTGGCGCTTGCGATTAAAACGGTAAAAAAGTATGGAATTAATCAATTGTTTTAAAAGTTTAAGAATTAAATATATAGTAATGCATGACACTGATAAAGACAAGAATAATAAACTAATAACTTGTAGAGTGCCGAATGGCATGGATAATGAAATGGAAAAACTGGTAGATGAGAAAGAATACGATAATCGATCAGAGGTCATCAGAAAAGCGGTGGAAGGGTTACTTAAGAGAGAAACTTAGAAAACTTCAAACTTTTACTAAAAATGAGCAATCAATTTAAATGGTTAGCCGTTAAAAACATATTAATGCATGAATCTGATAGATACAAGAATGACAAATTAATTACTTTCAAAGTACCGAATGGTATGGATAATGAAATGGTCAAACTTGTAGATGAGAAAGACTATGATAATAGATCAGAATTTATCAGGAAAGCGGTTGAGGGACTACTTAAGAGAGAGGCTTAGAACTAAGAACTCTATCTAATTATCAAATCATCCAGTTCTCTTGGGAAGTAAGTGATTATCTCAGCACCTTTTGAGGTAATAATAACGGTATCGCTATGTCTAAAACCAGCAAAACCAAGCTCATAGATTCCCGGCTCGCAAGAAAAGACCATTCCTTCTTCCATTATTGTGTGGTCACCCAAATCTATGAAAGGAGCTTCGTGCACTTCTAGTCCGAGAGCATGCCCGGTATGATGCCTTAGAAGGTTACTTAAACCGGCTTTTTCAACAACTTCAATAGCTGCTTGATCTACTTCAGAACAAGGAATACCTGGCCCAAAAGTATCTAGGGCTGCTTGTTGAGAGTTAAGCATTATTTCAAAATATCTCTTCTGTTTTTCAGTTGGTTCTCCAATGATAAAAGTTCGTTCTAACTCTGAGATATAACTTCCTACATTAGCACTTGCACCAGTTACTAATACATCTCCTTCCCTAAAAATAGCATTTCTATCCAAACTATGAGGTATTGCAGACCATTCCCCAATCTGCCCTCTATAACCAGCCGATGCAGGAAAACCTCCAGCCCAAGAATAAGGCTCGTAAGCTGGTCCTAGTGTTTTTAACATTGCTAAGCTTGCCTCCATGCTTGCCTCCATTGAAACTTCTGTTTCCCTCAAACCGGGTTGAGTATATTCAAAAAGTAAAGTGTGAGCAAGATTACCCCACCTTGCAGATTCTTTTATAAGCTCTATCTCTTCTTTGTTTTTTATTTTCCTTTTATCTGGTATTAATTGGGAAACTAACTTGATATCCATCTCTGGAAGAACTGAGTCTAAAGAAGGTCCTTCATAACCCCATCGAGCTGAGAAAGTTAATGAATCTGCAGCGAGAACTTTGGTAGTTAGCTGCTCACTTTCCAAATGGGCAATAAAATGGGTCATAGGATGCTCTTTTCCAGGATATTCAAAATAAACCATTAGGGGTGTATCGGGATATCTAAGGCTAAGATGGTCTGTTTCTAATGCGGGAATAAAATAGCTTAACTCACTATCCACTGGAAAAACTAGAGCTAATGGACGTTCAGTTGCTATATGGTGAAAACCTGTTAACCAGAAAATGCTAATAGGGTCAAATAATATCATTCCATCCAGTTCAAAAGAATGGAGTTCCTCTTTTAACTCTCTTTGACGTTTTTTGTATATTCTATCAGGTATTTTTACAAGAACCATGTCATATTTCTTCTTTTATTAAATCATAAATATTTCCTAGAAAAGTCATTTTTTATCAGAAGTGAAGTGAAAAAACTTTGAGCCAAGAAACAATTATTTGGAGAGTTATTCTGTCAAGTAGAAGTGTTTAATTAGCTCTTTATGTTAAATTAATCGTGGAATCATCAGAATTACCAAAAATAAAATGCGAATTTTCCTCTTGCCCAGAATGGGATAAATGCCCTTTTGATCATAGTTTTAACGGTAAAAGCAGAGAAAAGAAAGGTAGAGTCA